>NZ_JBFUKX010000006.1:0-180332 GCF_056400605.1 Mucilaginibacter sp. P5_A4
TTTAGGTTGATCCTGTTGGAGCCCAGGCTGTATGTAGCCTCCTCAAACATATTTCCTCTGCGGCAGCGCGGGCATTTGGCGTGCAGCATAGCCCATGATTTTGATGTTTTTGCCATTATTTATTTTTTCAATGCTGTGCTTCTTTTATAACACGATTACTTAAAATGTTGGTCCGGGAACTCATTCTTTGATCCACATTTTCAGAAACCTGCTATAGGAATTGCTGACCAGTTTATAACTTGGAGGGACCTGCTTATCCGGGCCGTGAAAAGTCACCAGCCTTGTTTCCGCTGGCTTTTTATCCAGCATTTCATAAACAAACCGGCTATAATGATCATAAAGCTCAAATGAGGTTTTTACCGCATAATCGATCCGGCTATCGGGTTCGATATTTTCATAAAAAGGGTTATAAAAATAAAAGTGATCGTAATCATCAAAATCCAGTTCGGTCAGGTTACCATGAATGAAATTTACGTTGGGTAAATCAATTTCCTCCCTGGCTATTTCTGCGAAAGTAAATAGTTCGCTCCGCTGTTCAATACCGTAAAATGTTGTTTCCGGATGGAAAAAACCGGCCACCAGGCAGAACTTTCCGACACCGCTCCCGATGTCCAATACTTTGGCGTTTGGAATTGCCAGGAACTCACCCGCTTTTTTAGCGATGTCAACAGAGGTCCAGTGCATAGGTGATAATGCCTGGATATGCTCGGGGTAGATATCGTCAAACACATAGTCTTTGCGAAAAAGGGACGGACTTAAAGTATCATGGAGCATACTACTGTCTTTATTATCGGTTTCAAAACTCCTGAAAGGAGCGGTCAAAAATTTGAACACATTCATTTGGATTATTCTTTGATCCACATTTTTAGCAAAGTATCGTAGGAAACATCTGCCAGCTTATAATCCGGGGGGATCTCCTGTTCTAAACTGTGGAAGGTGACCAGGCGCGTCCCGGAAGGTTTCGCGCTTAGCGCGGCATAAAGGTATTGGGTATAGTAATCATACAAACTTTCCGATAGTTCTATCGTATCGTCAATTCGGCAAAGCGGATCAATATTCTCGAAGAATGCATTATAAAAATAGAAGTGATCAAACTCTCTAAAATTAATCTGGGTAACATTACCGTAAATAAAATTTACGTTGGGCAAATTTGCATACCTTTTGATATTTTCTGCCAAATGATGCAATTCATGTCTTTGCTCAACCCCGTAAAAAAAAGTTTCGGGGTAATGATAACCCGCAGTCAAGCAGAATTTACCAATGCCGCTACCAATATCAAGTACCCTGGTGTTTGGTAAAGACAGGAATTCTGCGGCTTTTCGGGCAATAGACAACGGAGTGAAATGTTTGAGCGATAGTAATTGAACATGTTTTGGGCATAGCCAATCAAATTCCGTGTCGTCGCTGAATAAGAGTTTATTGACCAGATTGTTTTCCGACGGTGCGGTTATTCCCTGCTTGATTTGATCCCCATAAGCAGATGGTAAGCGCGAAAACCGATAATCTTTCATCTTATGCAAATCTATGGTTATAGCAGCGGCAACGTTATGGTAAGACATCAGTATGCAGGCTGATATTTATCAGTTTTTGCCAATAGACATGAGCTTTATATCTTCCAGGCGAGTTGCGCTTTTTGCACATGCAGCGTGCGGTAGCTAATAAAATAGGTGTCAATAAATTCGTATCTTTATAACATGAGCCTATCTGGAATTTTTCCAATTGACAAATGGGAATTCACAACGCAGTCTGTTCTTAATACTCTCTCAGAAGAAGATTACCATTTTTTGATCTCCCGGCAGGGAGCACAGAAATATCAAAAAGGGGAAATTATTTTCAAGGAAGGTGTTGTGCCTTCCGGTATTTATTTTATCCACCAGGGGAAAATAAAAAAGTATAAAGTTGACAGGAGTGGCAGGGAGCAGATCATATACGTAGCCAACAAAGGCGAGCTGATCGGGTACCATGCAGTCTTAGCGGAAGAACGTTGCCCTGACTCTGCCGCCACATTGGAGGAGAGTTTAATCAGTTTTATTCCTAAAGAAGATTTTTTAACTATTCTTGATAAGGCGCCGCTTTTTGCCCGGCGCTTATTAAAAACATTGAGCCATGAGTTTACCGTGTTGGCCAATGGCATTTCCGTGATTTCGCAAAGAACCGCCACGGAACGACTTGCCATTGCGCTGATCGTATTGAGGGAAAAATTTAAAGATGAAGGGGCTACTGAAAATGAAATCATTCTGAATATCTCCAGGATGGATCTGGCCAGTCTGGCCGGGATCGCCCAGGAAAATGTGATCCGCCTGTTAAAGGAATTTAAAGAAGAAGGTATTTTGGAGACGGATGGCCGGAAAATATGGATCAAGGATATTAAGCGGCTCGTTAAAAAGTCAAACTACGGGCAATGAACTTTCTTACTGGGAAAATAAATAAAAGAACGTATTGTCAAACAGTCTTCGAAAAAACAGGTTGCCTTGGTTCAGTAAAAAAGCTGCCTATTCCATGGATGACAGCTTTTTGTATGGTTTCTGTATCCTTTAGCTACATTGGAAACGTCACGACCAGAGATTTGATGATTTACGGCCTGGATCTGTTTTTGCGAGAAAACGACCCGAAAAGGAGGCGGAGCGGATAGGGGAGTATGAATGTATTACCCCAAATAAAAAATCCGTTTATATGTTTGTAATTTTATAGGCAATCCTGCCAGGGTTGCGATTATAACCAGCCAATCGAAATCATCGTGCAAAAAAAAGTTAAATTAGCGTTTTAAGTAACCATGCTCAATAATTTTTTCGCTAAGCTATCAAAAGGGATAACACTGACAGACGCTGATAAAGCAATTTTCAGGCAGCATGTTATTGTAAAGAAGTTAAGAAAACACCAGTATTTTTTGCAGGAAGGAGAAATTTGCAAATCGGTCGCTTTTGTGAGTAAGGGCATCCTCCGTTCATATTTAGTAGATGAAAAAAACAACGAACGAATTATCCAATTTGCGCCGGAGGGATGGTTTATTTCCGATATATCCAGTTTTATAACTGAAGATAAATCTATTATGAATATTGATGCATTAGAAGATACTGAATTGATATTGATGAGCAAAACTGCACACGTCTATCTGGAGACCGCTGTTCCCGAATTTTTTAAATTTAATTATGCTCAGTATCGCGGCGCATATATTTCGCTGCAAAAAAGGTTAATAGATATGTTTACGCTATCAACCGAAGAAAAATACACCAAACTGCTAAGTATTTATCCGGATATTATGCAGCGCGTCCCGCAACATATGATTGCTTCCTATCTCGGGTTAACCCCTGAAACGCTAAGCCGTGTGAGAAAGAAACTTTCTGTTAAAAAGACTGAAGAATAATCATTGATCCATTGACCGAAATCAATATAATTTCTTGATTCATATCAAGATATTGGAACGAAATCCGGTTTATTTTTACTCCGAAGCTTCCTATCGTCAAATTAAGCATTCGAATGCAATTTGGCAGCCCCGAAGTTTTCATTTAACTAAATTCAAACCAATTATTAAACATGAAGAAATTATTATTATTTGCGGTTATTCTGCTTTTACAAAACTCATTATTTGCCCAAACAACTACGTGGAAAAATGATAAAATGCATTCCAAACTTAAGTTTTCCGTTGTCCATCATTTGCTTTCAGACGTAGATGGTTTGTTTAAAAATTTTGAAGTAACTATAACCGCTGCGAAGTCCGATTTCAGCGATGCCGTTTTTGAACTTTCAGCAGATGCGTCTTCTATAAACACAGAAGTGGAAATGCGTGATAATGATTTAAAAAGCTCTAGCTTTTTTGATGTGGCGACTTATCCAAAAATCACTTTCAAAAGCACATCAATAAAGCCGGACGGGCAAAACAAGTATAAGCTTACCGGCAACCTCACCATGCATGGTGTTACAAAACCTGTAACGATGGACCTTTGGTACCGCGGCACAAAGGAGAACCCAAACAGCAAAAAAAATGATGCCGGTTTTAAATTACGGGGTACATTAAAGCGTTCAGACTTTAATATTGGGACAAACACGCCAACGGTACTTGTAAGCGACGAGGTAGAAATTGAAGCCGACGGCGAGTTCGCCAAAGCCAATTGACAACTCCGATTACGCAACTTTCTTCAGCATTGAACAATTGTTGCATACCAATTATTCAAGCCAACCTGTCGTTCGTCTTAAATTATAATATGATGAAAAAAAACATCATTGTCCTTGCAATTGTTTTAACTACCCTTATCGCCGACCAGGCTTTTGCACAGTTACCAGTAATCCGGCTTGCAAATCAAAAATCTTTGTTACAAAGCAAAGACCCTAAGCTTGCGGCCAATAAAAAGCTTGTATACGATTGCTGGCGCGAAATGCTGGAAGCAGGTCATATTGATCTGGCAGATAAATATCTTGCCGAAAACTACATGCAGCATAATCCGAATGTTCCCACCGGAAGAAAAGGATTTGTTGAATTATTTTCAAAGTTTGCGAAACCTACGCCAATTGTGGATACCATAAAAGCCCCTGTGGTTGCAATTGTTGCGGAAGGAGATCTGGTCGTGATAAGCTTTGCCGCAAAATTACCCGACCCTGCGGACAGCACAAAAACCTACACCACAACCTGGTGTGACATGTTTCGGATTGAAAACGGAAAACTTGCAGAACATTGGGATGGGGCGCAAAAAGCAAAGAATTAATACAGAAGGTTCAAACGGTTAAAATCGGGGACATTCAGATAGCGAAATTACCGGCTGACGAATCCGGGTAATTGAAATAAAGAAAATATTTATATCAGTTCATCATTTGAAATGATATGGACATTTGTCCAAAACCATTTAATACAACGTTATGTATATATCAAGCAGAAGAAAATTCTTAGGGCAGCTGTCGGTTATTACCGCTGCTATCACCCTCCCCAAATTTGCCAATTCTTCAGTTATTGCTGAAGACGATTTTGTGATGGCTGAAGCCTCTGAGGGCAAACTTAGGGGTATCAGAAAGGGCGGAGTTTGTTTATTCAAAGGTGTTCCTTACGCCGGAAGGCTCTCGGGTGACAGGCGTTTTAAAAGACCGGCAAAACTGGAGCCATGGACAGGTGTACGTGACGCTTTACAACTTGGTGCCCCCTGTATCCAACCACAATTTCAAACTCGTGGTATAAACGAACCCAAGCCAGATGAAGATTGCTTGTTTTTAAATGTTTGGACGCCAGCTAATGATAATAAAAAACGCCCAGTGATGTTTTACAATCATGGAGGAGGGTTTTCTAACGGCTCAGGCGGCGCCCTTGATCAGGATGGTTCAAACCTTGCCCGCTTTTTTGATGTGGTCGTAGTTGAGACAAATCACAGATTAGGATTAATGGGCTTTCTCTATTTGGAGCATATTGCAGGCCCGGAATATGCCGGTTCGGGTAATAATGGCCTTCTTGATATTGTCGACGGCTTAAAATGGGTGAAAAAAAATATTGGAGCTTTTGGAGGTGACCCGGATAATGTGATGATCTGGGGCGAATCAGGCGGAGGCGCAAAAACAAGCTGTTTATATGCTATGCCGGCGGCTGCACCCTATTTTAATAAGGCCTCTATTGAAAGCGGCCCCGGCCTTAGAATGTTGCCCAAAGAAGCCGCGATCGAAATGACAAAATTGGTATTCAGGGAACTGAATATCGATATGAAGGACTGGGAAAAAATACTTGATGTTCCCGTAAAGGATTTAATTGACGTACAAAATAAAGTTCCCAGCCTGATGGCTGACAGCGATTATATCCACCAACACGGTGTTGTAGGGTTCGTTCCTAATAATTTCGCGCCGGTAGTAGACGGGGTTGCACTACCCCACGACCCCTTTGATCCCTTTGCGCCGAAAATTTCAAAGGACAAGCCGCTCATGACGGGTTGGAATGAAGATGAATGGGCGTTTTTTGCAATGTATTCACATGATACCGGCGCGCTGAAAAACGACTTTACATTTGAGGCATTACAAACAAAAATCCAACCGGAGTTCGGCGCTGATGCGCAAAAAATAATTGGGACCTATAGGCAAACAAGGCCTAACGCATCCGCCAGCGATATCTGGATGGCTGTTAAATCAATTAATATGATGGGACTTGGCACCATTGCTATCGCAGAAAGGAAAGCTGAACAACATGGCGCCCCTGTATATCTGTATAATTTTGGTTATAAATCTGAGGCAAAGGTCCCTGACACTGATTATCCTTTCGGTACGCCCCATGCCATGGATATCACGTTCAAATTCAATAACGAAGTGCCGGGCGCACCGGCTGGGTTTTTAAGCGGGAACAAGCCTGAGCGCTTTGTTGCATCGCACCATATGGCGGAACTATGGACTACTTTTGCAAGAACAGGTAAGCCAGCCGCAAAAGATGTTCCTGAGTGGCCGGCTTACAATTTGGCAGACCGGCCCACCATGCGCATAGATGCTAAATGTGAAGTAATTAATGACAGGTACAAGGAAGAACTGGCGATGTGGCGGTCGATAGGCCGAATAGGTTATCACTCGCTTAATTCAAGGTAACCGGTACTCATGCTAAAGCGACGATTGCCATAATGAGCGTGATTTTTTCAAATATTTAACGTGTAACAGGTGAGCAGTTAAATTATTTATCTTAATAATATGCCGCACGTTCTGATGCCGGATAGGAATGGCAGGCATTTATCTTGATTCAGTTGAACGCGAGCAGCGGTTTGATCTTAACGGATACCATATCCAAGCCTCCCGTTTCCACACACGGAGATAATTTTGCCCAATAACATACCAGTTGGTATGTTATTGTTTATCTTTGTCGCGAAGCCAATTGTGCTCGACAACAGCCTATGTATTCAACCCTATTAGCACTTCATTCTTTGGTACGCTGGTTTGTGCTGTCAAGCCTGCTTTTTTCACTTTTCCTGGCTTACCATGGTTGGTTCTTCAAAAGAAAATTCTCCGGCATTGATAATGCCGCAAGGCATTGGACCGCCACTATAGCGCATATCCAGCTCATTTTCGGCCTTTGGCTTTATTTTATCAGCCCCATCATTGACTATTTTCTGCATAACTATAAAGACGCCGTTCATCAAAGACAGATCCGTTTTTTCGGTATGGAACACAGCCTGATGATGATAACGGCAATTATTGTAATCACTATCGGTTCGGCAAAAGCCAAACGCAGGCAAACCGATAAGGAACGGTTTAAGACAATGGCAATTTGGTTTACCATTGGCCTTATAATCATACTGGCAAATGTTCCCTGGCCATTCTCACCATTGACGAGCCGGCCTTATTTCAGATCTTTTTAAATATCGGTTAAATGAATCAAACTTTAAACAAAAAGACATCAACGGTTAGAAATTATAAACCTTTAATATGGGCTTTGGCTTTAGGTATAAATGGCCTGATCATATTTTCTATTTTCCTTCCGGATAAGGAAAGCTTTAAGGCCTACAGCTTTTCATTTCTGCCGCTGGTAAATGCAGTAATGAACGGGGCTACCTTCATTTTTCTTTTGCTGGCATTGTATGCCATTAAACAGAAAAACATACAACGGCACCGTAATTTTATTTTCGCCGCTTTTGTATGTACTTCCGTATTCTTATTGTCTTACCTCCTGTATCATTTTACCACGCCGTCCACAAAGTTTGGCGGGCATGGCGCTCTCAGATATATCTATTATTTAATATTGCTCACGCATATCCCACTGGCGATCATAACCGTCCCGCTGGCGCTCATATCCATCGGACGCGGCCTGAATATGGAAGTCACTTTACATAAAAAAATTACCCGCTGGGCTATGCCTATTTGGCTATATGTGAGTTCAACCGGTGTGATCGTCTATTTATTGATATCGCCTTACTACAGGTAAATAACATACGCCGGCGGCGTAACCGGAAATTGGCATTTCCTGTTGCCAGGCAGAGAAAAGACTTCGAGCGATGCTGTTCCCGGATTTTAATCCGGTTTTGTAAATAAGTGCCAGTAATTCGGAAATTAACGTTAGCAGCCCTCTCATTGCCTTGCCTACCTTTGACTAACAAATAAATATCTTAAAGATGGAAAAGCAATTAAAAGTTTTGATAACCGGTGCAACCGGTAAAAGCGGCAGTGCAGCGATAGACGAACTACTGGAAATGGGTTATCCCGTTAGGGCTCTTGTTCACAGTCACGATGAACGTTCAGAAAAACTCGCAGCCAAGGGTGCGGAGGTCGTAGTGGGCGATCTGCTCAATTACAATGAAATTTCTACAGCTATGCAGGGTATTGACACCGCTTATTTCTGTTTTCCGGTTATTGTTCCGGGAGTGCTGCAAGCCACGGCCTATTTTGCCCAGGCTGCTAAAGAAAACGGTTTGAAAGGCATCGTTAACATGTCCCAGATATCTGCCAGACGGGAAGCTAAAAGCAATGCGGCGCAGGATCACTGGGTTGGGGAACAGATTTTAAATATGACCGGCATTCCTACTGTTCATTTAAGGCCTACCTTTTTTGATGACTGGTTCCTTTATACCCGTGATATTATTCACGAAACCAGCACGATCGTATTACCTTTTGGCAACGGACGCTGGGCACCTGTCGATTCAGCTGATCTGGGCCGTGCGGTAGCCAAAATTGCCGTGGCCATGGAAGACTATTCAGGTCAGGTTATCAGGCTTTACGGCCCGGAGGAATATAACATATTTGAAATGAGCGAAATTATTTCAAATGTATTAGGCAGAACCATCAAATATGAACCGGTGACGATTGAACAATTCTTTGAAATTAATTCCAAAAGAGCGGCTAGTGAACATTTTGTACAACATGTCACCCATGTTGCCGAAGATTGTGTTAATGGCGTATTTGCCGGAACAAATGATCTGGTAGAAAAGATTACCGGTAGAAAACCAACAACGCTTGCTGATTTCTTTACCAGGAACAAGGCTTTGTTTCAATAATCGTTTACAGGTTGCAAAAAGTAAGCGACAAATCACGTCGTTCTGTGGGAGAAAAGTTTTATTCACAAAACATACCAGTTAGTATGTTTTGTTTTATCTTTRGTAAAAGCAAACCTTTTTAGAAATGGCGAGCTTGCCCTGGCGATGATACATGTCGGATACCAGGGATATGCTAAAAAAGTAATTACGCCGGTCGACATGATCCGGTTAGCCCGATACTAATCGTAGTTCTTTCATTGATGGCCATGTTTTTTCCTGGATTTTCAAGTCGGTATGATTGAAAATCAGCATGCTGATGCAATTATGCAGATAAGTGACAGTAATTCGGAAATTAGCGTTAGTACACCCGGCAGCACCAGACCTACCTTTGATTAAACAAATAAATAATCAAAAAATAAATCATTTCACTTTAAAAATTTTAATCATGAAAACGAAAGTTTGGTTTGTAACAGGTGCCAGCAAAGGCTTTGGTCTTGAAATAATAAAAGCAGTCCTTGCCTCTGGCGATAAAGTAGTAGCTACCGTCCGTAATAATGCAGCCGGCCTGCAAAACGAATTGGGTAACGCTGAAAATTTATTGGTGGTCACCATGGATGTCGTGAACGAAGACGAGGTAAAACGTGCCGTAAAAGATGGCATTGATCGGTTCGGGCAATTGGATGTGGTGGTTAATAATGCAGGCTTCGGCATTGTAGCCGCTATTGAGGAAGCATCTGATGCAGAGGTAAGACGTCAGTATGATGCCAATGTGTTCGGTCTGTTGAACGTTACCCGTGCGGTATTACCAAATATGCGGGAAAGGAAAGCAGGTCATATTATCAATATCTCCTCTCTCTTTGGTTACGGAGCCTTACCTGCCTGGGCTTTGTATGGCTCTACCAAATACGCCGTGGAAGGCATATCTGAAGGTCTGGCGCTTGAGCTTGCACCGTTCAATATCAAAGTTACCGCGCTTGCCCCGGGCTTATTCCGCACACAGTTCTTAAATGCGCAATCCTACACTTCAGCTGCCAGTACTATACCGGATTATGATCAAACCATGGTCGGACAAATGAAAAATGTCCCCGATGCATTGCATGGCAACCAACCTGGCGACCCCGCTAAACTGGCGAAAGTAGTTGTTGAACTGGCTGCCGCAGAAAATCCGCCACTTCATTTGCCGGTAGGTAAGGATTCGCTGGAATCATACCGGACAAACAGTGCTAAGGTAAGCGAAGAAATTGAGGCATGGGCCGACAAGTTTACCCCAACTGAAGTGACAGCATAAAACCGACCAGGAATATTTTATTTTTCCTTACACACAAGAAAAAGTAGAAGGATTAAACCAATGGTTTGTTTATTAAAAATAATTACTTTTAATAGATAAAAACGATGAAACATTTTAAATCCTTAAGTGAAATGCACCGGGAAAACGGCTTGCCGGCTCCCGAGCATCCGATGCTTAGCCTGCTGCGTATCACCCCTGGGCTGGTGCTGAATTTTACGGAATTTACCTGCGATTTTTACATGATCGGCCTGAAAAATATTAAGGCAGGCCACTGGCTGTACGGGCGCACTAAATTCGATCATGAAAAGGGCTCAATGGTGTTTTGGAAGCCCCGGCAGGTAATTGAGGTCAACAACCTGGAACTGGAAGAGGATGGCTATATAATGCTGTTTCATGAAGATTTTTTATTGGGTAACGCACTGCAAAGGGAAATTCAAAAGTATTCTTTCTTTGATTATGAAACGGATGAGGCTTTGCATCTCGCGCCAAAAGAAGAAAAGACCATCTCACGGTTATTTGAATCCATAGAATCAGAATACGCCAATAACCACGACGAATTCAGTAAGGAAATTATCCTGGTCAATATCGATTCGATGCTGAAATATGCCGAGCGTTTTTATAAACGGCAATTCATCAACCGCAAAGAACTGACCGGTAAAACAGTTACAGCCTTTAATAAGTTACTGGATAATTATATCCGGGAGGACAAGTTTTTGAAAGAAGGACTGCCGTCGGTCGCTTATATCGCATCGGCACTAAATATGTCGCCTCGCTACCTCAGCAATGCGTTAAAGATGGAGACAGGAAAAACGGCACAGGAACTCATTCATATCGCGCTCATTACTGTGGCAAAGAACAAATTAAGGGAATCCGAAGAAAACGTATCGGAGATCGCCTATTCCCTGGGATTTGAAAACATGTCCTATTTCTCCAAACCGTTCAGGAAGGAAGTTGGTAAAACCCCGAAAGACTTTAAGAAACAGCTTTTAAACTAAGCTGGAAATCATATTCAGGATAAGAAATGAACCAGGCAGTCCCTGATGAAATACCAAATTGAATGATCCTATTTTTTATCAAATAACATACTAATTGGTATGTTAAGATTAGCTTTGTAAAACCACAGAATAAGAAATGGAACATGTATTGGATAACCCCGCATTTAACGCTTTAGCTACTGGGAATAGACAACTGGCTAATGGCACAGATGGTATTAAATATTTCTCTCCCGAAGTATCACCTTTTATCGGGTTTAAGGAACTGCAACCGGATAGCTTTCAGCAACTTTATGACCTGGTGCCTTTTGATGGCCCGATCGGTTATGTTACCCCTGTTGAAACAGAAATACCCGAAATGTGGAAATTGCTCAGTCCGATCAAAGGCCGGCAAATGATCTACGAGGGTGATATGAAAGAGGTAAATACATCCAGCCTGGTCAAATTGACTGATGTGCATATCCCGCAAATGATCGGATTAACGAAACTAACCCATCCCGGTCCTTTTGATGCCCGTACCATTGACTTCGGCGATTATTACGGAATTTTTGACGGTGATCAGTTGATCGCCATGGCGGGACACCGGATGAAGCCATCACCCTATACGGAGATCAGTGCCGTATGCACACGTCCCGACTATACCGGCCGTGGCTATGCCAGACAATTGGTGGAGTTCCAGATCAACCGGATTAAGGATGCAGGAAATATCCCGATGTTGCATGTCGCCTATGGTAATGAACGCGCTTTTGAAGTATACAAAAAGATCGGGTTCGAGGTGCGCAGCGATATGTACTTCTATATCCTGCAAAAAAATAAATAGCTAAAACTGATGGCCTGGGTGTAATGGCATCATCCGGTTATAACTGAACACCTAATTGAGCAGGAATAGCGACCGGACATCCGGATCGCCGAGAAGTGATTATAGCCACTGATCACTATGAATTAATTCTTTATTTTTGCTAACATACTATTCGGTATTTATGGCAAAAGCAGAAGCGACACGCTTGACTATATTGCAAAAGGCATATGATTTAGTTTACCAGAAAGGCTATCAGGCCACCAGCATTGATGACATCATTGCCACTACACAGGTAACTAAGGGGGCTTTTTTTTATCACTTTAAGAACAAGGAACAAATGGGGCTTGGTATCATCAATGAATTGATGTATCCCCAAATAATCCCCCTGTTAGAGAAAACGCTTAAAAAGCCCAACGACGTCCGGGTAAACATTTACGAAATGATGGAAATACTGTTGTTTAACGACGAGTTCTTTAAAGTCGAATTCGGCTGTCCCGTTATCAATCTGATAGATGAAATGGCAGCCCTAAACCCATCCTTTCAGAAGGCACTAACGCGTGTGATCAAAAAGTGGCAGACTATCATTGAGGCGGCAATATTAAAAGCACAGAAGAAAGGCCAGTTAAGCCAGGATAATGAAGCCAATAAGATCGCCCTTCATGTTATAACAAATTATGGTGGAGCGCGCTATATGGGGAAATTATTCGGCAAGTCTTCCTATTCGGATTTTTTGAAGGAATTTGAGAAGTATTTAAAGAGTCTGATGTAATTTTTTTTAAAACAAAACATATCACGTGGTATGTTTTACGGTATTGTTCGGAGTGATTAGACAGCGGTTCAAGAATGATGTGTCTTTAGCTATAATGGTGTCAACGGCCTGCTTAACGCTTTCGTCATCGGTCAGCGTAACATCCAGCACGGTTACATTCTCTAACGCTAATAAGGCATTTGCCTTATCAGCGTTCTTTCCGTTCGTATCTCTCATGGTGGCGTAAACCTTATGGCCTATAGCTGCGACACTATGGGCGGTAAGCCAACCGAATCCACTGTTTGTTCCTGTTATTAAAACTATTTCTTTGCTCATCTTTTTATTGTTTAAATGATAGCGCAAATTTTGGCAATTGGAACAGTGATACATTTACCATTTGGTAAAAAGTGATCTCAACGGATATTTTTTCTTATCCTGCTTAAGGACTGCTGGGTGATCCCCAGGTAAGAAGCGATATGAGAAAGCGGCACACGATTAACAAGGTCGGGAAAATGCTCTATGAACGATAAATAACGAGTGGTGGCATCTTCCGATACAAGCGGGCTTCTTCTTTCGATCGTTTTTAGCAAACAGTTTTTTAAGATCAGATGCTCAATATCTTTCCAGCCAACAATCGTATTGCCGGTCTCGTCCCAGTCTTTTTTGGAAAACACCAGGAATTTACAATGGGTAACGGCCTGTATATACTCGGACGCAACTACCTGCGCCTCGAACCTTTGCTGGTCGGAAACAAAATTATGCTCATCTATGAATGAATGCGTGATCTCTTCGCCCTTATTGTTATAGTAACAGAATCGAACCACACCTTCCAAAATAAATCCAACGTACCTCGGTATCTTCCCGGCTTCAGAAAAATATTCCTCTTTATGAAGTTCAAGCGTTTTTGCCTTGCTTATAATGAAGTCTGTTTGCTGTTTGTTCTGATTCCCGAATTGCAGTATGTAATTGATGAACACTTCCATAAGTTAAATTTTGAATATATTGTGGGCAGTTCATTTACCATTTGGTAAAAAATGATGTTGTGTAAACATAAAAGTATCGATAAAACACAAACTTCCTGTTTTGAGGGTCAGCTACTGGGGGATCAGAGCCTAAAGTTTGCCCAATGATAATTTGAAGACAGTAGCCTTGGTCAGGTTCACATCCTTACACCAGCAAATCACAATCGAAGTCCATGCGAAAGGTTTCCTGTAATATTCTTAAATTCGGTCATTAAAACAATATAAGCTAATGATCTTTAGTTTTACCGCCACGCGGGAGTTTGATTTCATGACTTATTTTGCCCGGCATATCGGGGCAACGGTAAATAATGATTTGTTGGTCATCCCTGATCACGTTGGGAACGGATACATTCGTAAACTTTCGTTCGGCACGGAATTCAAGATAACCATGCACCATTATGTGCTAAAGGAAGATCTGATCATCAAACGCAATACATCCGGCCTGGGTAACGAACTGATCACCATCTTTTTTTACAGCAACGAGCAAACGCTCGGCATATCGTTTGACAACAATCCAAATATTCAGTTTTCCGAGCGCGATGATTCCGCTATCCAGGTTACCTCTAATGACTTGAACTCGACCATACGTTTCCCGGCGGGGCACACTATACGTTACGCAGTCATCGCCATTATGCCGGCCTATCTAAAAGCACTATTGGCCCTGAATAATCTGAATTCTACGCTCGAAACAATAACCAGGCCAGGTAATACATTTCTCTATTTTGAGAACATGATGGCTGAAGCCAAACTGCTGCTCAAAAACTTAAGTGCGGTGGATATGAGCGATGATTTGAGCCAGTTTTATATGCAGATAAAAGTACAGGAGCTGCTTTACCTGCTTTTTCAAAAGCTGTCGAAACGCGAAAGCTTACCGCATCAGAATATTAACAGCGCGGATGCGGCCAGGCTACTTCATATCCGTAACGAAATTATCAGTGACCTGAGCGCACCACCGGTCTTGCCTGAATTGGCACAAATTGCAGCCATGAGCGAAACTAAACTCAAACAGCTTTTCAAACAGGCCTTTGGTGATACTATTTACAATTACTTCCAGCGTGCCCGGATGGAAGAGGCTGCCTTTTTGTTAAAGCAAGGCAGGCGGTCGGTTGCTGAGGTTGGCTATGAACTGGGCTTTATCAATCTTAGCCATTTTAGCAGGTTGTTTGAAAAACATTACGGCTCTACACCCAAGCGGTATTCCTCACAAGCTTAACTTATTCGTCGTATCGGACTGATTTTTCGCCTTTTCAGGCTATTATCAGCCTACTATTAGGCGCAATTTTGCTTTATCAAATTAAAAGATAAGCGAAATGAAAAAATTATTCACGCCCTATAGGAAAGCCGCATTTCAGTTGAAGAACCACGTCGTGATGGCACCTATGACCAGAAGCCGTGCGATTGGCAATGTGCCCAATGACTTAATGGGCACCTATTACAAGCAGCGTTCCGGTGCCGGATTGATCATCACCGAAGGCACTTCACCCAGCCCCGAAGGTTTAGGCTATCCCCGCATCCCGGGTATTTTTACTGATGCCCAGGTAGAAGGATGGAAACTGGTAACCAATGCGGTTCATGAGGGCGGCTCCAAAATATTCTTACAATTGATGCATACCGGCAGAATAGCCCATAGCTCCAATTTGCCGGAAGGCCATCACGTTGTGGGTTTATCAGCTATTAAAGCAGCGGGCGAAATTTATACCGATACCGGCATGTTTGAATACTCGGCCCCAATGGCATTGGATGAAGAAGGCATAGCCCGTATTGTACAGGATCATGTGAAGGCTGCTGAAAATGCCATAGCTGCGGGCTTTGACGGTGTTGAGTTGCACGGAGCACACGGCTATTTGTTGGAGCAGTCGTTAAATCCGTACGTAAATAACCGTACGGATAACTATGGCGGATCAATAGCAAACCGCAGCCGTCTGACGCTGGAGATCGTACAAAAAATAGCAGCCACGATCGGAGCAGATAACGTTGGACTACGTATTTCACCCTTTTTAACTTCCAACGACATGCCTGCTTATGAAGAAGCGGAAGTACATGAAACCTATGTTCGCCTTGCCGGGGAAGTAAACCAGTTGGGCATCGCGTACCTGCATATTTCAAATAATCCCGGCATTCCCGAAAAAACACATCAGAATATACGTGAGGCTTTCGCTAATACCATTATCTATTGCAATGGGTTCACGGCCGAAACGGCCGAAGCCAAATTACAGGATGGATCAGTTGATCTGGTCGCCTTTGGCAGAAGTTTTTTGGCCACCCCCGATTTTATGAGGAGAATAGAAAAAAACGCCCCCCTGAATGAGCCGGACTATAACACGCTTTATACCCCCGGCGACAAAGGATACACCGATTACCTCATATTAGACTAAATACTATTTAACACACAATTAAAGACGCTGTCAGCTTAACTGACTGCTTCATTACCTCTTAAAAACAATTGACAAAATGAAAATTACAACCACAGGCTCATTAGGAAATGTAGCCAAACCATTAGTAAAAAAGCTGATCGCAGCCGGACATGAAGTAACCGTTATCAGCACAAAAGATAACCGAAAAATCGAAATCGAGGCTTTGGGTGCAAAGGCAGCTATCGGCTCTATCAGTGACGAAGCCTTTTTGACGAAAGCTTTTAGCGACGCAGATGCGGTTTATACCATGATGCCACCATCAATGGGGCCAGGCAATATGATACAGAACATTGCTGAAGCGGGGCAAGCTTACGCGAACGCTATTAAAGCGGCAGGCGTAACGCGCGTAGTCATGCTGAGCAGCGTTGGCGCTGATGCAGCTACAGGAACCGGCCCGGTACAAGGTGTTCATCGTGTTGAAAAGATATTACAAGGTTTAGACGGTGTGAATGTGACCGTCTTAAGGTCAGGTTTTTTCTATATTAACTTTTTGAGAGATATCCCATTGATCAAAAGCAAGGGCATTTTCGGTAATAATTATAACGGTAATGACCCGTTGGCTCTTACACACCCCGAAGATCTTTCGACAGCGCTTGCAGAGGAATTGCAAGCTGAAGGAAGCGGCTTTGAAGTGAAGTACGTTGTAAGTGATGTTTCGACTGGAGAAGCAATAGCAGAATCATTCGGTCAGGCCATTGGTAAACCAGAACTGATTTGGACAAATATCCCGGATGAACAGTTAAAACAGGGCATGCTTGCCGGAGGATTGCCGCCGGAGCTAGTCGGCCTGATCGTTGAAATGGGGCAAGGTGTACGGGCAGGTATTATCACCTGGGACTTTTTTGCCAGCGGTGCTAAGGTAACCGGTCAGATCAAGCTGGAACAGTTTGCTCAAGAGTTCAAAGCCGCATATCTGCACGCTTAAGCACTATTTATCTATAACAACTCACATAATCATGGAAGTTTCTTTGACAAAGCAAAGGCTGTTATCATACGTATGATAACAGCCTTTGCTTTATTCACTTATTGGTGGCGTCCCATAAAGTAAAAAGCGACTAAAGAATTTTAAGCTTGTCCATCTTTCATTATGTGTAACCCCGCTTACGGAACTTATTTACCGTAAGTGATTTTAAGGAATTCCTTTAATTCCGTTGGTTTTCTTCCCAATAAATGTTCCAGATCACTTCTCTGCGTATCGAACTCACCATTTCTTATCGCAGTAGAAAATGCGCCTAAGAATCCAACAACGTCTTTCGGAACGCCGGCCTTTCCAAGAGCATTGCTGTAAGTATCAAGTTCAGGCTTCAAATAAGTTACCTTTTTACCAGTAATATGTGTTAGGAAGCCTGTTATTTCTTCAAAAGAATAAGCATTATTTCCGGTGATTGTGTAGGTCTTATATTCATGTCCGAGAGTGGTAAGCACCACAGCTGCGGCTTCGCCAATATCCGTCCTGGGAACAAAAGGAACCTTTCCATCGCCGGCTGGAAAAAAAATACCCTTTTCCAAAAATGCTTCCCCGGAAAACTTGCCGATCGAGTCAGCGTAAAGCGAGTTGTTAAATATGGTATAGGCAATTCCGGTCTCTTTTATATATTCAGCTGTAGCTCTATGAACCTGAATTACGAATGGAATGGCTGTTGTCTCATCATCCTTAATTTCCTGACTTATATAAACGATGTGCTGAAGACCATTCTCCTTAGAGGCGTTGATGACGTTCTTATGTTGCAAAAGCGTATCTGCCGCCACATCATTGGAAGAGATCAAAAAGAGCTTATCCACACCCTCTAAGGCATCTACAAGGGAGTTATAGTCATTGTAATTCCCTGTTTTTAACTGAACACCCTGTTCACTTAAATTTGCTGCTTTGTTTTCGTCTCTTACCAAAGCGGTAATTTTACTAGCCGGAACACCTTTTTCTAAAAGTGAACGGATTGCTGCATTTCCTAAATGCCCTGTTGCACCTGTTACTAAAATCATAATTGTTTAATTTATATTAAATATTTATCTTTGTTACACAAAGTTACCAATGATAGTTTCAAAAAGTAACTGTTACCTTTTGGTAACAATGGAAAATAGTGGTAACCTAAATGTGACTAATGGAAAATAAAGTTGAAAATAAGCCTTGCCCGGTTACGGCTACGATAACTTTGATCGGAGGAAGATGGAAACCAATAATTCTTTTTCATCTATCGGACCATACCAGGCGATTTGGTGAAATAGCCGCTAGGATGCCGTCTATATCCCGAAAAGTGTTGAGCGAACAACTGAAAGAACTGGAAGCGGATGGATTAATAAACCGCCAACAATTTAAGGAAATCCCGCCCCGTGTAGAATATTCTTTAACCGAGTTGGGGAAAAGTGTTAGGCCGTTACTAATACATATGGCAACCTGGGGCCAGGAAATGGTATTGAATGCCCGATCGATTAACGTTGGGTAATCGATTATTTTGAGTTTTTCAATACACCTTAATTATAAAACTGCCAACGGAAATATTTAGAACCCAGGTTCGAACCCTGGTAGGAGGCTCGAACATGGGACCATAATTCAAAAAGTTGCGAAATTAGCACAGAAACGCAATTTTTGTACAAGTCAGAGAGGTGATACCCCTAAGCGGCTACCAGGTCTTTTGTGTAACTCGTAAGCGATTGATAATCAGTTCAAAATAGAGATAAGTGTTTACCCAGGTGGGTGCACTTCTTATAAATAAAAATCGGGTCGGCTGCGAACAAAAAGGTGAACAAAGTAAACGGTCATTTTAACTTATTGATTTATAGGTAAAAAGGGGAGAGGGTGGTAATGTATTCATGAGGTTGTTAAAGTAATAGAATAATGAAAGAAGGTCACCTGGTGGTCAGGCAGCAACTGTATCCTGCCAAAAATAGATTTTTAAGCAAGCTTCTAACATGCTTATACTTTTTGAAAAACAGATTGTTCTTCTATTAAACCGTTTCAAATAAGTGCGAAGAGTTAGGTTTTTACGCTCAATTTTATTGGTGCCGCAACGTTTTACTTTGTGGAGTTTAGTTGGTATAATTTGACGATAGGTGTTCAAAGCGTCAGTATAAATTCGCTTGCATTTCGATAATAAAAGGGTATCAGTAACTCTTTGTAGATTTATTTTGGTGCGCCGCCCCACTTTTAAATCAACTACCTGCCCATTTTGCTTATCCAAAGCATAAATCACCCAGCATTCCGCGCTTTTCTTCTTGATGTAGGTTTTTAACTCGTCTACTTCATACACCCTGTTTGTGTTAATAGGTGGTTTCTTAATATTTGAGGCAATATTCTTAATTCTCTGGATAACCGTATTTGGTGAGATATTCAACAACCTTGCTATACTCCTTATCCCACAACCTTCTTTGACATGATTAATAATGTAGGAATTGGTGCCAGGTGTATATGCTTTTTTTAAGTAATCTGATAATTGAGTCTTATTACAACTTTTGCAATGGTAACGCTGTTGATTCCGGATTTTGCCAAACTTGATGGTCGGCCCTAAACAATGATGACAATTTGAATTAACAACAGCTTTGATACACGTATTCACTTTCCAGGCACTTACAGTCTAAATAATCGCCTAAATTAAAAAGGATGGTACATAAGTACCATCCTTTTTAATAAAATTTAATGTGGTGTATTTTTATTGCTCTTGATTATCAGATTATTAATTTAATAACAACACGATTGATACATTGCCCTCTTGTATATTGATAATCAGTATTTTACATTTTCAAAAGTCCTTTACTCTACGAATAACGCAATAGTAAATGACTCTAATTGTTAAACCAAATATAGGAAAATATTGATTAAAAGCTTTTTTTAACATAGTAATATAATTTACATACTTGCATTCAGGTACATTAACTTGGATTACTTTTTAGAGTTGGTCTATGAATATGTGTTCAGTGAATTCTAACTTATAGAACTAAAAATATTAAACTGGATTACCATCAAACGACTGATAAGCTTTTGCGATCAAGATATTGAATATAGTGTTGAAATATCAAACGTCCAATCATCCTAATCAAACAACAAGAAATGAAAAGGGGAGAAGTAGCCCAGCAGCTCAACGTATCCCCGAAACCGTCAAATGGAACCTTGACCAGGCTATGAAAAGCATTCGTAAGTTCTGCTTAGCTCACCTGGACGAAATGCCACCGGCTTTATCTTTATATCTCCTGGTTAAATTCTTTTCGAAATAAGAGTTGTTTTTAAACTTTTACTGGAAAAGACAATCATACAACAAGAAAAGGTGGTGTATCCATTACTTTGGAAACACCACCTTTTCTCATTGGAGGGAGGCGATCAGTTTTTCGTTCCGTGCAACATATTTAACGATATTTTATACCTGATCTGCCTTTGCATGTAATTCAATATAACTTCGCTTGGAATCTCAAATTAGTTCCAGAGGCTTATTTTCGGGAGTGCCTTGTTATGCCGGTTCAGATAATATACAATATTTTACCAACAGTATTGATTTTTAAACCCGTCCTAAAATTATATAAGCAACAGGAAGAGACTGTTTAATTTTTGCCTGATTAGCGTTTCCATGGCGGATGTGCCGACCTTTCTGCTTTATAGTTTAGAATCGGCGGGATAAAAAAATCATGGCTAATCTCACAGCTGAGCCGTCCCAGATGATTGCTGCTGAATTGCAGTATACTGGATTGCTGTAACTCTTCCATGAGCGTCCGAGGGATGAGGTGGCTGTCGGACAACGCCTCGACGTCCATCAATAACCGGTGGTTATTAAGAATCAATAGGTCCTCAAGGAGGTGTAATGCTTGGTTCAATTCGTCTGGCCGTAACCGTTTCAGCGCTTGGTGATAAAAACGGTCCATCGCACTTTTAATAAAATAGTTTGCGTCGTCGACGTTCATAACTTGTCCATCAGTGGAGGCTGCTAGTTCGAGCGAGCTGGCCAGAATCTGTAGTTGTACCGGGCTGATCCTTCCTTCTACATCAACAAGAGATTGCAAGAGGATTTCCAGCACATCGTGTGTGAGGCTGAAAGGGGCGGAAGCAAAACTTCCCGATACGCCCGCTGGGCCGGTTATAGCCGACGCGGCCTGAATAACCGACAGATTCTTCAATTCGATGGGATTCCGGTATATCGCAGGTATAGCATCGCTCAGCTGGTGTAACCGGGCGAATTCTGATGAGCGGATAACTAAGACCAGGCTGATGTCGGCGAGGCTGTCCCATCGCTTCAAGTCGTTATCCGAAATTTCGGGGTTATTCAGGAGCCAGTCCTGGTAGCGCCGCGGAATACGGACTTGAAGTACTTCAGCGATAGCGACCTTGAATCCATCGGCCGCCTCACCGGCTAAGAAAAAGAATTCCTCGAATTGATCTATGACCAAAACAATCCCGGTTCGACCATCTTCCTGTTGCAGCAGGGCGTTCTTGAGGGACAGCCATAAACCCAGCCCGAATTCCTGCCGGAGTTTTTCAGCGATCTTGTCCCAGGATCCAGCTTCCTGGTCCACGCGGCTGGTTAGGGAAGTGACAACGGTTTGTTCGGAATTCCAGGCCATGGCCGCTCTCCAGTGTATTTTTAACAAGTGATTTGTCTTTGGGTTGCCAAGTGCAATATTAACGAGTGAGGTTTTACCGCATCCGCTTTCGCCGAACAAAACAGTAACAGGATGGAGATCTATTTTGGTGATCAAATGATCTAATTCATCGTCTCTCCCAAAAAAGACTGGGGCATCTTCAAACCCAAAAGGCCGAATGCCGGGAAAACGGTATGATTGGTTGGTGATCATTCGAATTGGTTAATTTACGATATTTTTGGTCTGCCGGGGCTCCCTGCCTTTTGGTAAAGCAAATCGACAAAATCGGTTTCATTCAAATCAAAAGCGATTACTGGCATATTTTTTAAAAAGGCGGCATTTTCTGCAGTGACCCTATTCCTGCAGGTATATATTTGCTGATATTTTTTATAATCACTGACGATCCACCGGATCAATGACTGGACGTACCAAGAATCCCAATTCACGCCGATAACGATCAAAGTATTGGCTTTTTTAATCGCCAACAGGAGTTGGTCCGGTAAGTGTTCATTGCGTTGGATGGAGGTGATCTGATGATACATATCTTCCTCGCGAAGCGGAATACCCCAAGCGTTTTCCGATGAGCCGACTAAGTTAAAGAGTAAAGTGTCGTCACCGGAAGTAGTAAATGTCTGTTTTGTGGTTGCATTGTGCCGGGAAAGTACTTCAAACTTAAATTCATAACCCTTATCATAGAAGACCTGTTTTAAAAACGTATCGAACGAGACATTGATACAGCATGAAAAAGGGATTGCTGCCAGCTGATTCAGAAAAGGACTATCGGGAACCGTTGCATTTTTAAAAATACCTTCAAGCGCCCGAACGAACCATTGCTGATCCCTGCTATTGGATGTTCTGATCAGGTGGAGGTCTTCATCCGGCGTATGCTCATGACCGATGGCTCCCTTGGCTTCTCTGAACAATTCATTGACTAATGGTTCGCCCTTGGAGTTGAAGATCAGCCGGTCGCCGGTAATTAAGATTGCAGCTCCCTTTTTGATGTCTTTCGCAAAGCCGTTCAGCGTCTCTGTATTGAGCTTAAAGAACATCGAACCGAGTTTTTCTTTTTCAAATTCTTCGCGGTGGCGTTCTTTTTGTCTTCGCTCTTCCAGAAGCCGCTTTTCATTTTCTTCTTTAGTGATCCGTTGGTTGTCTTTGTCGATAGCCCTCTGTTCCGATTCAGTCAGCGCCCGCATACCATGTTTGCCGGATGCAATAATGGCTAGGTCAAGCCGGCTGAATTCAGTCTGGCCACCGGAATTTATCTCCTGCTGCTTGCTGTCGAGCAGCCGAGAGGCTTTCTGGCCCGGCAATGCGGACAACGCATGAAGTTCCCGGATCAACGGCGCCAGCGCATCATGTGCAAGGCGCAAGCTATTCCCTGCGCCAATATCGTTATCGGTCAGCAGGTATTTATTCTTTAACTCGCTCAGGACATCGTTGATCTCGATATGCCGGTATTGACTCTTCAAAGCTGCGGGCGTTTTCGTACCGGCGGTGGCCCGCGTGGTCGTGAAAGTATGCAGGATATCCAGGACGAGCCCACTCTGTACTTTCTCTGGGATGACCGCTCCGATGGCCGCGATCTGACCGGTGATCAGGTCCAGTAAACTATCTGTTTTTACGCGCGCCAACAAGGTTTTGTCAAAGACCCTGGGTGAATTGGAGGCCACCCTATCCCACATTTTGACCAAGATCATTTGCAAAAGCGGCGCGACATGTGAGTCTTCATCGACGTATACGCTTTGCGCGATCAGGGCCGGGACCTGTCCGTCCGCGAATTCCAGTTCATAATAAGCTTTGGCGTCCTGGTTGAGCGTGATTCCTTGGATGGCTTCCAGAACCCCTTTCGTCTGCAGTGCTTCCAGGTAAATTTTGAGGTAATCTCGGCCGGCAAATAATTTTTCAAAATCCGACAGGTATTCCTTCCGAAAGCCAAGCAACACATGAAAGCCCTGGTCCAGCGCGGCTTTGACGGCGACAGCCAGTTCGATCAGCTCCGCCTCAGCCTCGTTCGCAGTCGACGGATCGGTCATGATCTCTTCTGCCTGGTCGAGTATGATCAGCAGTTTGCCAGGGGAACTTTGTAAGTCCAGGCGGACCGTTAATTGTTTTGCGATTGTGCGTGATTTTTCCCGCCGGATATAGCAAACTTCCCACCCCTGGTATTCCATCCGGGGTTTCAGCCCGGCAAACAGCAGAGATGATTTTCCGGCGCCGGATTTACCATATAAAAACACGAAAGGGTCATTGGTGATTTTGAGAAAGAGCTTCCGGATCTCTTTTCCCCGCGGCCAAAAAAGATCCGGGTATCCTCCTCGGTAAAATAGGCCAAACCTTTAAAAGGTCCCTGTCTAGGGAAGAAATAACGAGAGGTATCGTAAGGTAGTTCGCCGAGTGGGTCTCGCAAGGAAAGATGCCGTTCAATGTGCGGCAGGATCGCTAAAAGGTCACTTTTGAATTGTCGTTCCCGCAGTTGGACGTCGTTTAGTTTGGTCAGTTTGTCCAGATGAGCCGGTATTCCTGCGAATGCCTGCTCGGCGCTGGCCCCTTTGATAAAGACGGGTAAGATGATTTTTTTTGGGTCGCTGAGGCTTATTTCGAGCTCTTTCCGGACCCAGTCCTCCGGGTTGTGCAGCTTGTTATTTCTAGGATCGGACCCGGTCCAGTGAGTGCCGATCATGACGATTATCACTTTGGCCGCTTTTACCGCATTTTCCAGGCGCACCGGGTATTCATCCCCTGGGAAAATGCTATCCGTATCCAGAAAGGTGGTTCCTTCGCCAAAGATATGCTCAAGGCGCAGTTGCAGCAGCTGGGCCGTATCCAGCCCGTCGTCCCTGCGGTAATTGATAAATATGGGCTTGGGTTCCATAGGAATTAAAGATAAAAATTTTATTCCATTATGGAGCACCTTCCTCCTGCGTCAAAAGCCGGCAGCCGGCCGGGTATTTCTATCTGTTCTAATAAGGGCCCGGTAGAATAATTGGTTGTTAAATGCCATATACCTAACATGGTAAGGAATTAATTCTTTATGAGCAATATCGTTTTATCAGCCCGCATTCCGGCAAAGGACAGGGCTTCCAGGATCACGCCAGCTTGTTCTTCCGGATCGATCGAATGTATTTTAGCCTCTACGGGATTTTCGCTCTTCCGGCATAGCTAGGTAAGTCATACGGGTGTTCTTCTGTATATTAATGCTGCAGCTCTTTCTCCAGGCTTGCAATGTAATCCAGCGTTTCATTAACGGTGACCAGCACGCCCCACTTGAATCGGTCAATCGAACCGTTCATTCGCCATTCACCGCTTGGCGAGTGACGCAGGACACACCAGCCTTCCGGTTCATTGCCGTATAATCGGTCTTTTATCCCCCGGGGATATTCACCAGGACCGATAGCCGCTACGGCCTGCTCAAACAGGTTTTTGTTCAAAGTACTGACCTCTGGGATCTTTAGGCCAGCTGAGGACCGGAACACGGATATCGTCCTGCGCGGCTGTCATACGGCTCAGCGCAAGGAATAGTAAACTTACCCGCCGATAAAGGTCGTCCCAGTCAGAATGAGCTGCCTGTTTGGCTACAAGACCTTCGTTGCTCAGATAGATACAAAAGCGCATGGACCCATTTGTGACGGGCATTCGCGTGTACTGGCCGGGTAGGTATAGCTCCAGGCAGTCTTCCAATTGATAAAGCGCGGCATTTTTCCAACTGCCATGTAACACAAATATCAGCATACCGGTACCAGCATGATATACATCCGTCCAGACACCGATCCCCGGGCCGGTTAATCTAGGATTGCGATCCCAGTCGAAAAACAGGCTTGGTGGTTCTTCCCGACGCCATTCACAGAATACCTCAGCTTCTTTGCCGAAGGGTACGATCGGGAAACGAAAGTTGACCTTCTGTTCTTTCAAATAATGCAATGTTGATTCCCTTTGCATATCGAAACCTGACCGGTTGGCCATCAGGCCAGTAAACAGCTGATGAAAATCCTCGCTCATGATTGGCCCCCAATCCGGCGGGTCCGGGACCCATTCTGCTAAAAGATACAGCGTTTTTTGCGGTGCGTCCTGGATTTCAAACTCCAGTGTTTTTTGCCCCAAGGAACTTTTCGTGCCAACCTGGGGCAGAGTGGAAAGGAATAGCTTATTATTTTTACGCCAGGCCGTGTAAGCGGGACCGGAATAAATTGCGTATTTAAAGCCAAGAAAGCGCACGAGCCGCTCGGCAACGAGCGCGCGTACCAGCGGCGGTGAATCAAGATAGGTATGCTCGGAGAGGTCGACAATCTCCTGCTCCGTAATTTTAGTGATGGCGGAGAAGGGTATGCGATTGAAGCCGGTGGCAAAGGCCGGTTCCCCCACTTCCTGTACCGGTGCCGGCGGATCCGGATGGAATTGACCGGGCCTTAAAGCCTCCAATTTGAGCTTCAGCATTTTGGCAACGCCTGTAGATTTATGATCTTCATATTTCAGGTAGCCGATATTTCTGGAAATAACCATAATATCGGTATCATCGATCACCACGGGCAGTATATACTCTATGGTCCGGTTACTGGCCGAAAGCGCCGAGTGGATCTCGAACTTCGCCCAGGTGCTTAGCAAATAACTTTTGGAGAGCAGCGGCATGCAAAACAAAGCCTGCGACGAAAAGATGTTAGAAAGGTAGCTGGTTAGGTCCTTTCCCAAAGCTGATGCTGAGCCCATTCGTCATAAAAAACGGTGATATCCTTCTTGTTTAAAGCTTTTGCAATACTTCGGGCAATTCGCCGGTCGCTCCCAGAAAACGATATGGCAACGTCGAATTGGTAATAAGGCACGATCATTTTGGACATACTGGCGGAATTTTTATAGGCTTACTCATTTCGGTGTTTGACTTATTTTGAAAGCCAGTTATAGGCGGCCAGGCTGACAACGATCAATGCAGGGATCAGATAGAACAAGGGAAGCGTAGTGGTATACAGTGCATCCCAGATCGTGCCGGCCTCTTCTTTCAGATCGTTTTCTGTAGCCACATTGGCAGCCGGGTCGTAATTTATTCGTCGCTTGTAAGTGTTTAAGTCATATTCAAGGTCCGTAGTAAACTTACGGTTATCAACCACCCATTTGTAGATCTCCCGGTAGAGTTTTTCCGTTTTAAGAAAGAAGCCATCCAGGAGCCAGAAACAAACGATGGGCAGCAGCAGCACCAGACTGATCCACACGCCCTGGTGGCCGTGTGTTTTACCGGCGCTAAATATTTCTTCGTTTTTAAAGGCTAGCACGGCGGTGACTATGCCCATCGTCCAGGTTTTTACCTGGAAGGAATTAGCCGCCATACGGTTGATGACGTCCTGGATCAGGTCCAGTTCCTTATGCAGGTTAGTGTGATCGGGTTGTGGCATAATGAATTAAATAAAAGTCAATTTATAAAAATTAACCGGCAATAACATTTTCTTTTTTTTCCTCTTTTTCAGGAGTTTATTAATTCGAGAGCTGGTAGATTTGCTCGAAATGACCTGTCCGTATTAGGTTTACCCGGGGCAACCTGGCCAACGAGGCTTTAATGATGCCGCTCATGTTTTTAAGTTTTAATATTGATTTGATTATGGTCTTTATTGCTTATCTATCTCAACGTAGTTAAGGACACCAAAATAAAAAAATTCAAGCATACCCCCCCATGCAGACCAGCGCGTCCACGCGCTCTTCCAGCATGCTAGTGCGCATCAGCGCCAGGCTTTCGACACATTACCGTTCTCTTAAAAAGAGTCTTAAACAATCGTCCAATAAATAACCTATAGTACATACGACGTTGTGAACATTTTTATTGCAAATTCATTTTTATCAGGTCAAGATGTACTTGTTTTTTGGACGAAATGTAATAACAATAAACTATAAAATAGTGATTTTTGTAATATAATGACAATGACTGTTTGAATTTGATCATGCCTTGTTTTAAAAATGCAGCACTATTTGGTTCACGATTTTTCGAAATTGCCAGGTCAATAGTATTTTGCTTATCTATACTTCGGACGATCACGTACAGGCTATCCTCCTTAAAAGCTAAGCTATTGCCCGGCGAAATTGGCCCAAACTCAAGGGATGCCAATGATAATTGTTTAGGTATTTCAGCGTTACTTGTTTTTTGTTCGGCCGGAACCCTGGTAGACCTTAAACTCGTAATTTCTCCTTGCAAAGTTCTGTTCGACGCCTTAGCGGTTAACAGGTCTTTATTGACCTGATCCAGGGTCGCTATAATTTGACGCAGGCTATCGCCTCTTAACACTAAGCGCTGCACCAGGGCCTGGTTTTCCTTTCGCCATTGAACTGTTGAATGAGATTCTCGTTGATGAAGGCTATCAAGTAATGATTGTTTTATTCTTACGGAATCCATTAGCTTTTTACTAATGTTAAGCGATTGTTGCAAACTGTTTTGGCTCGCCTTTATGCTCCTTGTAAGATATTTATAACTGGTCGTTGTTTCCCGTTCCTTCACCAACATAAGCACGGCAATCGCAATCGTTGCGACGACCAAGGCCAGCGAGCCGATAACGATAAAAGCGTTCCGCCGGATCTTCTTAGCCGCCCGTTTGTTTTTGCTGATCAACGCCCTTTTGGCCAGCTGGTCGTGTGCGAGCTCGATCTCTCTGAATTCATCTTTTCCATAAGTCCGGAAAATAGCGGTTTCATTTTGGAGCTCTTTGACTTCCGCTTCACTCAGCCCGGATTTCTTAATAAAATCCGCCAACGGGAACAATAACCGTCTCCCGTCAGAAGTGATTAGGTACATTTCAACCGCATATCGTTGTTTGTTCCTCTTTAAACTGTTTACATAATAATGCTCGATCACCGCCGCTGCCGGGGACCGCTCCACTTGTTCGTAAGAGATCGTTTTTTCATGATCACTACCAGGCGCTTCTTCAAATAATTGATAGCAATACAGGCTCAGTATGGTCGGATCAATGCCGACGCGGTCCATGTTATCTTCGTTTGCTATCCGGGCCTGGCTGCCCGATACGTTTGGTTTGGAATTAATAGTGTTTCCCCCCAAGTCAAGTTTGGCAACATTATGGATGATCAGTTCAGCCGTGCGCTTATCGACTGCATCGGGCGAGGTGTTATTATCAGCAGCCGAACTGACCACCGAATTTTCTATCGCTGATAAGGCTTGCGCCACGGTAAATTTTTTAAGGCCGTAACGGTTATTACTCACCGACGGCATTTGCGAACGGAGATCATCCAAATAAGCGACGAAGTCCTGTCGTAAACTTAGCACTACCGTGTAATTCAGGACATTTTCCCTTGATTCATCCGCGGAACGTTGCTGTGGCTGCCTTGGCGCTGTTTCGCTCGTTGATCCTGTTGCCGTGAGATGCAGTGGCAGACGAATCTCGATCAAGTCGCTCAATTGGGAAACATACTCATCCAGTTCCGCCGCTATCCCATACCGCGGACCTAATGTGAATAGTTCCTCAAATTGGTCGAAAAAAAGGATCGGTTTGACCAGGCCGTTGAATATCTTGGTTTTGGCCGCATACTCGATCAATGTCTCACCGGGCAGGAACGTTTTGATCTCTTTATCCCATTTGACCAACTCTTCATGCACGATTTTTTTAAATTGTTCCAGCGGCGGTATCATACTGCTGTAATTGATGCGGATATATACAGGGAAATAATATTGGCGCTCCAACTCGGGGAAGAGCTTGGCATGGATCAATGAGGTTTTCCCTGTTCCTGATTCCCCATATATGATCACCAGCTGGCTGTTTTTAATCATCTCCACCAGCTCATAGGCTTCTGCCTCTCTGCCGAAAAAGCATTTTTCATCCGCAGCCGTATAGGGAAAAAGGCCTTTGTAGGGATTGTTTTTATCCATGGCGCAGTCTTTTTATTTCGACTTCTATGAAATCAGCTAGCTGTTTTGGATCACAAGGCCAAATGGTGTTCTCTGTAATGAAATTTGGCAGCCTATCGAGGTAGGGCCTGAAATCATCGACCGCTGTCGGAACAATTACAAATGGTGTCGGGTCGCTTTTATCCGGGGTCGCAGCTAAATATTTATTGATCGTATAACGGTCACTGGCTTTTGACCATTCCACGCGCTTGGCGTAAGAATCGGCTTTTGGGCGTTCAACCATAAATTGGGATACAACGGCAACAAAAAAACAGGTCTCATTCGACAGGATTGCCGCAGTGATTTGTTTATCGTGTTCACCAAGGCCAATGTCTGATGTATCCAGAAAAACTTCGATATGCTTAATATTGAGCGCTTTCTTGATAAGCAAGGCGCATTCCCGGTCATGACGATCATAAGAAATAAAAACTCGCATACCGTCATAATAATTATTAAAACTTCCGTGCTCATCAATGATCTGCTGGAAGGATTCCAGGAAATCTTCGATCGGGTATTCGTGAATCAGCTGGATCTTAAATTTATCAAAAAAATAACGCTGGTATTTGATTCCGCCCTCGCTGTCATTGATAATATAGGCTTTCCCTGCCTCTGAAGGGATAGGCCTATTATACAGGGTCCTGATCATTAAACGCATGAACCAATCCGAAAAGTTATTGCCGATAAATACCAAAGTCTTGTTATTCAAATATTCCAAAAAAGAATATTCACTTGGTGCGTTTTTTTTATTGATCTCGTTCGAAGCTGATAAATTTAGCAGGCAGTCGACCTGTTCTTCTTCAAATAGTGCGATGCCTTTTTCCATGTCCCCGAACAAATAGAATAATTTACGTTTACCATTTGTCAGGTCGAAATGTATAGGAGCTTTCGACTCTTTGCTCCAGACATAAGTGTCGATGTTATTGCCGAGCGCGTCTTTTAAAACAGGATCGAATGAAGTTTGAATGACCAGGCTAACCTTAGAGAGATTTGCAATGCTTTTAACCAATGATTTATCGAAGTCACGATCACGGAATGACCGGTATACGCCGATCACCTCGTTGCTGCTCAGGCCTTTGTCAGGTTGCTCGATAGCGATACCACTGAACGTTTTCGGGGATGAAAGGTTGGACCGATCAGTTATCCGTTCAATAGCAGCTTCTTCGAAGGTTTTATTCACCAGCCGCTGGGGATCGCCGTTCACATGGGGCCGGGGCATATCCTGCATCCGGAGCACCTCGCTGCCAACAATTAATACGAGTTGGTCCGCATTGTAAATATGGTAAAGGCTTTTGAGATCCATCGGTTCAGGGGATTTGATCAATTAACGATATTTGGTTATTGCAGCCACCGCATGTTTTTTACAGAATAAGGTATAATAGCCTGGTTTACAGCATTAAAGTTGGGCAATATTTCGAATATTATCAAATTTTAAACAATAAATATTTACGATGAAACAGGTCTAAGGGTTCCCCCTAGTCCTCCACCAGTTTTGACAAATTACATTTCGTAGCAAAATAAGTAGCCCGCAAGCCTGCTGATGCATTTCAGCCCATCCCGAACTCTTCTCGGCTTTCCATCGGACAGGAAGGGGCTTAGTGCTATCCCGGTCGAAAGGTGGTCATTCTGGGCGGCTTGACAAAGCTGTTCCGTGCGCTTTAGAGCACCGAGTTGTGTTGGTGATTAGAAAAATCGCAATTAATAATTAGATATTTAATATGTTAGAAGTATAAAGGATTTCCTGCTCGGCATTTCGGAATAACTTGGTTAATGGCTTCAGAATGGAAGAGAAAGATGTTCCTCCTCCATTTCTCGCGATTTTATATCGTCTTGTCGCATTGCCACCACCATATCATCACTAAACCAACCTGAGTTCGCAAATTGTTCCAGCATATGGCTTAGCCCTTCAAGGGCAACAGCAGGCGAAATTACCGCGATAGGAGGGCTTCGGCCCCGATTGGCCGGGCCCGCGAGAAGGACAACAAGGCAACTACGATTAGCGGTGTCAAAATACTAAAACTAGACATTTCATGCAGGCCTCAGTTTCCATTAGGCGTGTATATGGGAGGCTAATCGAATTGAAACAGGTCAATTCCTAACTCTTTGAGAAAAAGCTCGTTAAAGTATGGATACCGACCTTTCCATTCATTCTCAAGTACACGTACCCCCATTTCCAGTGTGGGTTTCTGTATCTTTTTCCATTCCAGCGCAAAGTCGATAGCCTTACGTAAATCTTGTTCCTTATACCATAGGTCTTTAGTATGGTAGATTACCCACTCATCTCTCTTGTGGTTGTAGCCATCAACACTGCTGAGCATATAACCATCGCCGACCAAAAATCCTGTGCTCTTAGCATAACGCAAGCCGTTAATTTGCACAACATAACCAGTGATCGGCAATGGATATCCTTCGGGATCACCGGTCATCGATGTTTCGTTTTCCAATGCGTTCTGTAGGCTGTAGTAACCGCCATAAGCACTTTTAGGTGATGGATTGAGTTCTACGTCCAGTTGGTATCTAAAAAGGCTTTGCCAAGCAAAAGTGTACCAATAGTCTTCATTAGGTGTTACGTAATATCCTTCAAAGGGCTCTCTTTCATAATTGCTATATTGTGTTACAATCTCGCTGAAACAAGAAAAAAGCTCACCCGGTTCGCCAGGTACGTCGCTGCCCCAGTTTATGTCATCACATGAGAGCGTAAAAGAATTGTTTTCCCATTCACTATCCCGCATGATTTCGGGTGGGAGCTGCTTGGGGCTGCGCCAATAAACAAGCGAATAAATCGCAATTAGCATTTCAAGTTTAGTAAATATTTTTTTCTGCAGTTCAAATTCTGGTAAATATAATACGCTTAGCAATTGTTCGAGATTGGCCTTCCAATTGAAAGAGAGGTCTATATATTGAAGGTCCAATAATGTTTCCGTCCCCTGAATTGGAATCTTGGGAATAGTCTGACTATCTAATTTAATGGGGATAAACCAACTTCTTTCATTCTCGCCTTTTCTGAATTTCTCCAGCGCAAGATTCATTTCGGTATTAGCATAAGATTCTTCAGTACCGGTCCTTGTTGTTGAAAAACATGCTAGAAAATAACTTCCCTCATTTATCGCGGTATTGATAACCGTTCGCCAGCGAACGCCCGGTTCGAGGTCATTGCGGTCTAACCATACCCTGACACCATTTTTTGTGAGGGCCTTGATCAGTCTGTCAATAATGGCCTGATCTTCGCGCATGTAAGAAATGAAAACGTGCGCCATAATCTTATATTTAATATTGAAATTTATATTATTGTATAGTGTTGAAAATGAATATTTTATTAATAGTCGAATATAATAATTAACAACAAAAAAAATAGATTATTGTTAATAATTCATCCCGCAAATGGGCGCCAATGACAACCATGAGACAATGCAGACCATTATGTAAAATAGAAGAGAAAATAATCAGTAATTTTACTTTAGCAACACACCACCATGACGAACCACTACCAGCTCATTATCATCGGCGCGGCCAATCCTCTTCGGCAGGAGATACTGGATACGTTTTTCCAGCGTACCAAGGATCTCGGTATCGAATCGGACAAGATCATAGTGATTAGGCCCGCTAACTTTGCTGAGTACCGGGCTGTTTCACCGGCTTTTTGCATTTATTTTGGTGATTCCTCGGGTACCTTTCATGACGATGTGATCATCAGCCGCTTGCAGGATGATGCCAAACTTATTCTGCCTGTTGTGGACGATCTGGCTCATTTTCCCGCGCAAATACCGCCCGCACTCAGACCGATTAATGGTTTCGCGTTAGGCAGTAGCCTGAAGATCGAGCAATTAGTCAGTGTGGTGCTGGAAGGCCTCAGCTTACTCCGTTTATCGCGCCGCCTATTTATTAGTTATAAGCGCGACGAATCGCGCCCAGTGGCCGTACAGCTATTCGAAGAGTTGGAAGCGGCAGGTTTCCATGTCTTCCTGGACACGCACAGTATCCGTCCGGCCCAAGCTTTCCAGGCCGAGCTTTGGCATCAGCTGGTCGATACCGATGTTGTGGTATTGTTAAACACACCGAAGTTCCTGAACAGTGAATGGACGACCCAGGAACTAGCCAGAGCCAACGCGATGTCGGTCGGTATCCTGCAAGTGATGTGGCCGGGATACCAACAGCAGCGCGATGCCCAACTTTCCGTGCCGCTGATGCTCCATGCTACTGATTTCGGGAACCCACATTTTGCAGCATCGGATCAGTACCTCAGCCCGGATGCGGTCGCCAGGGTGGTGAGCACCGCCGAATCACTTCGTGCGCGCAGCCTTGCAGCCAGGCAATTCAATATGGTCAAGGAATTTATCGCAATCGTAAGCAGAACCGGCGCGCCAGTGACGGTAGAACCGGCTAAATACCTCGTTGTTACCAAGCGAAACGGCGATTTACTAATCATTGTGCCGACCATTGGTATCCCGCAAGCATTCAGCTATTACCAAGCTGACCTGGTGACCAAGACGATTGAAACCGGTAAAGTCGCCGATGTGTATTTACTGTATGATCATTTGTATATTCGCGACGAATGGTTGGCTCATTTGACCTGGCTGGAGCAAAGTTTTAATGTAGGTTTTAAGATCAAAACCTTAAAAACGCGTGCAGCGGAAGTGATTTTTCCAACATTAATTTAAAGACGATGGTGAATATATTTTTATCGGCCAGCATACCGCTTAAAGAAAGATCTGCCAAATATTATGATACGGCTGACAGGATAGCGATCCGGGACGCTGTGCGGGCGCTGGCAACGATTGTAGTACCCCATGCACATCTGTTTTGGGGCGGACACCCCTCGATTACCCCGCTGATCCGTGATGTAGTGTTGAAGCTGGATAACAATGTGGCTAAACTGCGAGATCATGTGACATTATACCAATCCGAACAATACCGCGAATCGTTCCCAGAAGATAATTTCGATTTCGAAGACGTACGGCTAACGCCAAAGGGTGCTAACGAAATTGACAGCAATAGGATACTGCGGATGGAGATGCTTGGCGGTAAGAACTTCGCGGCAGGTATTTTTATTGGCGGGATGGAAGGTGTTGAGATCGAATACGAAATGTTCCGGTCAATGTATCCTAGTGCGCCTCTATTCCCGGTGGCCAGCACCGGGGGCGGAGCAAAGCTACTTTTTGATCATTATGGAGCGGATACCTTAGATCCGAGACTGCTGACCGATTACGCCTATATGTCGCTTTTTCAGGACCTGCTCAGACCAGTTTTAGGGTAGATCAGCGCGTGATAATTGGTTTGAGCTGATATAACTTATCCAAAGGTTATAACACCTGCGAGCCTTCAAGAGCGTTTAAACTGAACGATCACCAATTAGAAGAAATCTTTACCTAGCAAAAGGTTGAAAGAAGACGACTTGGCTTAACCGCAAGCTATTGGGCAGGCCTACGCTGATGATTACCATGGTGAAGCTGAACCGACACGCCGCGCAAACACTGCGGGATTTCCCGGATTATATGTACAGCCTACCCGAGGTCCAGGTTTGCCTGCACCTTTCCGGGGAATGGGCCTGGTAGGCGGTGGATAGCAAGACTTGAAAAACAACAAAAATGACTAACTTTAAAGCGTAAATAAAATGAAAAATACAATACAGAAATACTATAGTTAATATATAGAATGATTTAATGCGTTCACTCTCTCGTAATACGAAACAGGTAATTTTAAAAGAACAGAGACATGTGCAACGCCCGCTAAAGCGCGGGCTTGACTGTCGTGTTCTTAGGTATACCAGTACCTGTATTGCCTTCAGGCCTGCCCCGCGGCTATTTTAACCCGACCGGGTTCAAGAAATATCAAAAAAATTACTGCAATTAACTAACGGCAAAAACACCGTACGGGAAGTTTTTTGCCCTATAATATTAGCGTCATGAACGCTTCAATCAAAAAGCTATATAATGAAGTACAGGAAGACATCGCCTTTTACTCAGAGATGGGCGACCCGCCCGCAAACCGTCTGAGCGGCGCGCTAAAAAGTATTCGTGGCATCGCGCTGCGGCTAAAAGCGGAAGTCATAGCGAATGGTTTCGCGAACGAAGCCGGAGAAATACGCTTCTTCAAACAAGAGAAGCCACTGTTTATTGCGGAACAAATTTACCTGTCGGAGTACACGACTATTTTGCTCGGCAAGCCCGCCTTCAGCCAGGGACTGCTGGAGGCCTATTATAGCGAAGAACTGAGACGGATACAAATATTTATTAATCGTTTCTGATTTCTCTACCAGTGTTATAAGCTGGAGGCCGGCGAACTGGATACGGTATTGTTCCTGCGGGATGCCGGGCCTTCGGGCATGGTGCTGCCGGAGTTGCCGGATGCGGACCCGGCGTTTTCAACTAACGGCGATTATTTGTGGGCGAAGTTTATGGCTTATGAGCGTTTGCAAGTCTGGCTGGAGGAGGAGTTGAATTATAATTAATAATACTGTAAAAGTCATAATTCATGTAATGATAGGCAGAATTTGGGGTTGGGATTTAGTAATGAACGTCCTTGATCTTCGCTCAAAGCTGATCTGCAAAACACCCAAACGTTTCATTATGCCTCATTATCATTCCCTAGTTTGATTTTTAATTAATTATGTATATTTAATTATTATACAGGCACTTAATATGACGTTATGTGTACCAAGGATATTTTGGACTTAGTCTTCAAAGGATTGGGAACCATTGGTGGTTTGACAGCAGCCTTTACTGCTATCAAGCAAATGAGGCTCAACCGAAAAATTCGTGCGCGTGATCTTCGCTGGAAACAGACCGAAGCAGCCAAGAAGCTTATGGACGAGTTGGTTAGTAATCCCAAAGCCAAGGACGCGACCCGAATGCTTGATTGGCCCGAGCGGAATTATCAGATAGATGGGAAGCCGGTTACTATATATATATACATGAAGTTATTGCAACCTTAGCATTCAGCGATGAGATAAAAAGCCACTCTGATAAAGAAAAGTATATTAAAGATTGCTTTGACTCATTCTTTTACTACGTTCAAATGGTGGAACAATCTATCCAAAATAAATTATTTAAGCAGAGAGATATCACTTTTCCGCTTTCCTATTATGCTGATATTTTAAGAAAGCCGATTTGGAAAGAAGTAATTATAAATTATCTGCTCGCTTATAAATACCAAGAGTCCATTGATTTATTCGCCAGATTTGGCGCTTGGAACAATTGATTTAGAGAGTGAGGTGTTCGGAATGAAGAGGTAAACTAACACGCTTAAAAATGAAAAACAGTCAATTTCAATTAGGTATTCGTGAATATGCTGCGCTAGTACAGGCTGCCGGCCCTCTTTTTGGAGCGGCATTGATCCAGTAAGTTCGATGATCATAGCACTAAGTAGATTAGCCACGGCAGGTATTTGTTCTTTGTATAATGATAAATACTTTCTATCGCCAAGAACACTTTGTCCTAGTTAAAACGGACGCGCAGCGACGTGTCAGTTTTTTCGTAACCGATATGTTCTGCTTATGCTCACGCGAAGGTGGGAGTTATAAAGAGATGGCGAGCTGCTCGGCATAAGGCTGGTTGAGCATTTGGCGACCTACGGAAATAATAAAATCAGCTTTGAAATATGACGGATAATTTATAATTTAACTGTCTGGTAATTAATACCTAAACATAAATCCAATGAGCTATCGACACGATATTTTTATCAGCTATAAATGGAATGGCGATGTCAAGGCCTGGGTCGAATCTGTATTCGTACCTATCCTGTCGAATGTGATGGACGAATTAAAAGACCGCTTCGGCGATGATGATATTTTCCATGATGTCAAGCAAACCGTAGGAGGGGCAAGTATCCCCGAGGTATTGAGGGATGGTGTGGCCAATTCCAAGTGTATGATCTGCGTTTTTACCAAAAATTATTTCACGAACTCCTACTGGTGCACTGCTGAATTATCGGCTATGCTCAGAAGAGAAGAGGAAACCGATGCGCGGAATAACGAGGATCATGTTGGCCTAGTCTTCCCGCTGTTATTTATTGACGAGCGTCAGGAGCTTCCTATACAACGGAACGCAGTTTACGGCGTCGATGCTGCCGCCCGGCTTCTAAACCATATTTTACCATTACAACTGGACAGGGAACGTTTTTTTCGTATTGCTGCAGGCTTTAAAGGAACACCAGCCTATGACGACCTGCGCTTTAAGATATACGACTGGGTATTCCGTAGTATTTATCCAAGGCTGATGTCGGTGCCTGATTGGGATCCACAGTGGCGCACGACCGATTATTTTGTATCCAGGTTCGACGCGCCGCCACCGCAACAACAACCCCAAAGGTTTACATTACCTACCTTATGAAAAAGACAGGGAAACAACCAGGTACCATTGCTACCTTTTATTCTTATAAGGGTGGCGTAGGCCGGTCAATGGCGTTGGCCAACGTGGCCGTGCTACTGGCTAACTGGGGATACCGGACATTGATGATTGACTGGGACCTGGAGGCACCGGGCCTTGAAAACTTTTTCAAAACGTATATTTCGATTGCTGCGGCCCGGGATAAACCCGGGCTCATTGATGTACTGGGCAGTGAGATGAATACCGGCGGCACTAAAATACAGTGGCAGGATTGCCTTATGCCTATACCTATAAAAAATGACGATACCGCTGTCCTGATCAGAGATAAGTTGTTTATGATCACTTCCGGAAGGGTAGATGATGGATATTATAAAAAGGTCAGGAACTTTGATTTTAACGATTTCTACAGCAATTATAATGGCGGCAATATCATTGAACGGTTCCGTACCGAATGGAAGAAAGCGTTTGATTTCATACTGATCGACAGCCGCACGGGAGTAACGGACACCGGCGGCGTCTGTACTATACAATTACCCGACCTCCTGGTGCTTTTATTTACACCTACGGACCAGGGATTCGACGGGATCCGGCGGATCGCGGCAAAAGTTGCGGAAGGCAGGTTGACTCTGCCTGACGATCGGATGGAACTACCTGCGTTGCCGGTACCCACGCGCATGGATTCAGCGGAGAGCGCCCCGCATGCCCTCTGGCTGCGCAAGTTCGCGGACGGTTTGGATGCGATCTACAAGCCCTGGATACCTAAAGGGTTGAATACCTATGAGCTATTGGTGCAGACAAAAGTACCTTATTCGTCCTTGTTTAGTTTCGGTGAAGGACTGCCCGTCGCTGACGAAGGAGTAAAAGACCCAGTGCGAATGGGCTATGCCTATCAAGGCCTAGCTGCGCTGGTGGCTAAACAGCTTAACAACGCCGATATTTTTCTCAACAATCGTCAGGATTTTATTTATTCGGCGATGAACCCAGATATCAACCTGGATCATGATGACGTTAAAAACTCTTATATCTCTGCTGAACGGAACGTGAAGCTGAAAGAAGTTCAGCTGGATGATTCGCTTAACGAAATAGAAAATAATAAACGGAAACAACGCAGGACAACCCAGCTGGCAATAGGCGGGGCGGTGGTCAGCATCTTGATAGCATTTGGAATCTACTTTTTTCAGGCCGGCGCGAAAGTCGATCCGGCTGTGCTCACCCAGCATATTAAAGACTCGATCTTAAAAGTGCAGGCTAAACAATTTGATTCTTTACGTTCCGCTTCTAAGAAAACGGATAGTCTGCCCGTTTTTAACGCGATTAAGGAATTAGGTAAACCTATCGGGATGGATATATCCCGGTTCAACCAGGTCAACGACTGGTCAAAAGTCAAAAGGGTGGGAATCAGCTTCGTGCTTATCAAAGCTACCGAAGGAAGCGATCATACCGATAGTACTTTCGCAAAAAACTGGGAGCAGGCCGAAGCCAACTTGATGATTAGGGGTGCATATCACTATTTTACCAACAGGGCAAGCGTGAGCGTACAAGCCGCAAATTTTATCAAAAGCGTTCATTTAACAGCCGGCGATCTGCCGCCGGTACTGGATTTGGATGCCGGCAACGCCAAAACCAAGCTGGATGATGTCATATATTTACTGGACGCGCTGGAAAGTCATTATCATATCAGGCCTATTATTTATGCACCCTATACCTTTGCCAAAGTGCTGGCGCAGGACAAACGGTTCCTTTCCTATTCTTTATGGGTAGGCGTTTATGGCCCAAATAACAACCCGCGGCCGAAGTCCTTACTGCTTTCACCGAAATGGCCTGATGGCTGGAAAACCTGGACGTTCTGGCAATTCACCACGGAGGGGGAAATAGATGGCGTGACCAATACCGGCGGTGTAAAGATCGATTTGGATCAGTTTAACGGGAGTGAGGGCGATCTTCAAAACCTGACCATCCCTTCCATTAAGAAATAATAAGATGGTCTAATAGGTCAATATGAAAGCACATAAGTGGATATTCTGAGTAGCTAGACCATTGCATTCCGTGCGCCTTAGAGCATCGAGTTGTGTTTGTGATTTGGAAAATCGCACTTAACAGTCAATGAATTAATATGATCAAAGTGTTACGGAACTGCCTGTTTGCAGTTTTCGGAATAAGTTGATCAAGGCTCCCGGAATGTCCACAGTCGAGGTTTGGTCGATTATTTTCTGCTGCACTCCCGCTGCCTGTTGGGCATGATAGACCAGGATACCCTTCATGCGGCTACTGCAAAAATCGTAGCAGCTGAAAATGTGGGCACCTTCATCAAATTGGACAATAGCTACCATCTGTTGACGGCTAACGACGGTACGCCGGAAGAAATGATCTCCCGGTTTTATCAGAATTGCAGGGAACTGATCACGGAAGAGGAACATAACCCTGTGACGCGGATCATGGCCTATTCTAAACTGTTGAGTATAGAAGCTGATTTGTTATTGCATGAGTTAACCAATAATTATTCCTTCACACTGGGCAGAAAGAAAGATGTATTACGGGACACGATCAACAGGGACTGGGAAGTTTTTGACCGGCAGTTGCGAACGCAATACAAAACCTTAACCGATTTTGCATTTAAAAAGTATGACTTTTTAGCCATCAACAACCTGATGATGGATCAGGTAGAATGGGACTATGAGCAAGCTTTTCATTTTTATGCTTTTGAAAACTGGAGCCCGGAAACGTTTAAGGTTGAGGGACCCATCAACGCTCAAACCAGGAAGCGGCTGGAAAAAGGCATGATAATGGTGGATAAGGTAGAAGAAGCCTACGAAAGGTTAATGCATATTGAAAATCTATATGCCTGCCTGATGTTTAAATATCAGCTGCTGGATTTTATGGGCGAGGCGCAAAAAGCGGCAAGTATCGCAGATAAACTGGAGAAGTTAATCGATACTTATGAATTGAATGCATTGCGAAAGGGGTATGCGGATCTGATGGCGGGGAAGACCAAGCACCAAGTCTTTTTCGAGAAGGTGACCGATAAAATGACGAACATTTATGAGGTTGTTAAAAGCGCCGATATTGTTCGAAGATGTAACGGAGGAGCGGAACAGGTTATTCAAACGGGAACCGCAGTGGTCACTTAAAACATTATTTCCCCTGGAGATCCCGGAATAATCATCCACTATAATTTTTGCAGGCGTTCGACAATAGCCCGTAGCAAAGCTGTATCCTGTAACTTCTAATCTTTTAGATCCTGGGTCAGCGCGCGGTAGCCGCCTGCTTCATCCGGTTCAAAAGTCACGGTCGTTTCGCCAATGAGCACGGCCATGCGGTGTGTGTACCCGTCAGCCGGAGCCGTGACCTGCTTTATATCAGCGTACCCGAACTGGATGCTGTCCACGAACCAACGATAGCGACAATAATAGAAATTAAACGGCTTTAAACGGTCGAACGTGTTTATTTATTTGAGATTACAATATATTATTTATGGTTCATCAGGTCATTGAAAACTTTTTAAAAAGCGTTAACGGCGCAACATTTCAAAAACCTGATGAACCATCTGTTAAAAACTGTGATAAAAGGCAGGAGTTGCCCGGATTCATAGACTGGACTAGAATCATGAGGGCTTACCATTAAAGACGTCTATAAGTTTTTTTAATAAACAGGATAAGGGCTTTTCTACAACTTTTTATTTGATATTAATAGTAGCAATATATGAAATTGGTAAGGAGAGGGAGAGTTCTGAACTACGGCTTTTTTATTTTTATAATCAGTGGGTAATTAATTCCGGATGTATAATACAGTTAACCGTTTAATCATCTGTTTGGATAAGTTAAGAGTATAAACAAGGAAAGCGAAACTTGCGCTTTCCTTGTTTACTAACGAGCCATTGCCAAGGAGGGTGATAACCAATTTAAACACGCTTCAACTTTCTTTTTAATAATTTCATATCCTTACTGATTTTTACATCGAGCACTTTAGCATAATGCTGTGTTTGTTTAAGCGACTTATGTCCCAGCATTTTTGACACTGTTTCCATTGGTACTCCATTGGTAAGCGTAATAGTAGTGGCAAAAGTATGTCTGGCGGTATGGAAAGTTAGCTTTTTATTTATACCAGCCACATCGGCAATCTCCTTTAAGTAAGAATTCATTTTCTGATTAGTCAGGACGGGTAGGAGAGTACCCTTAATTATACATTTGGGATGATCTTTGTATTCGTCAAGAATAGCCAGGGCATACGGAAGCAATGGAAGTCTTGTGCTCGATTTTGTTTTTTGCCTGGTTGTAATGATCCATTTACCGCCATCTACGCCAATCACAATATTGGAAGTTCGCAGTTTATAAACATCACTATAAGCTAACCCGGTATAACAACTAAAAAGAAATATGTCCCGGACATGCTTGAGCCTTTTTGTGTCGAATTGCTTATTCGCTATTCTGGTTAGCTCATCCTTGGTTAAAACAACTGGGATTACCTCATCTCGTTTTGTTCTAAAGCCCAAAAACGGATCGCTGGTTAGCAACCCCTTTTGTTTACATTCTAAGACAATTTTTTTGAAATTCCCCCAATATTTTATTGCCGTATTGTTACGGCAATATCTTTCTGTTTTAAGCCAGAATACAAACTGTGATATAAACTCATAATCCAATTCCTTTACCTCCAGGTCATCTTTTCTATACTTCCATCTAATAAAGTTGTTTACATGGTCGTATGCGGTCTTATAACGAGTTAATGTAGCTGGAGCGATTTGTCGTCCTACTAAAACCTTCATTTGTTTGTTATGAAGGTGAAATGCTTCCATGATGAAGTGTTTTTTCTCATCTTTTCCAATGAGTACGTCTTTTATATTTTCTGCAGTTACAAGTTTATTACCTTCAAGTAGTTTGATTTTCGCCTGATAAACTTTACATGAAATCAGATCTAAGTAGGAGTTCAATTCTTCTGTTTCTTCGTTATCGCCCACCGCTCTGCCTGACTGTGAGTTCCATTGATTAGGTAGGCATTGTCTTTTGGTTGATATATCCCGGCGATCGCCATTTACTGTAATACGCAGGTAAACATATCTTTTTTCATCTTTTTGATTTTTGGCTTGTTTTAAAAAATAAAGCAAACCGAAGCTTTTTTCTAGCATGATCGTTTTTTTAATGTCGTCAAATTTGTTAAAGCAGTATGTCAAATCAAAAAAGCAAGGTAATTGGCAGGTATTAATCAGGCCCGTTTTATCGGTCTTTTATTGCCCTGTTTTATCTGTATAAATAGAATAAGAGAGCGTCTTTTTTGTAAGCAAAAGACGCTACGAATGACGCTGTAGAGTTTTGTGATTTCGGGCATTTTTTCGTGTTTTTAAAAGGATCTTAAAAATGAAAAACCCCCTAATTTCAATAATTAGGGGGTTTTTCATTTTTGAAAAGTTAGGTTCGGGAGATTTGCTCTCCGTAAAAAAGCCCTGTAAATTCTTGATTTACAGGGCTTTATATTTTCAGCGGAGAGCTAGGGATTCGAACCCCAGGAACCTTTCACAGTTCAACAGTTTTCAAGACTGCCGCAATCGACCACTCTGCCAGCTCTCCGGGGACAAAAGTACAAATCCGAAGCGAATTGGCAAGCCGGGATAACGATTTTTTTTTAATTTCTTAATATACGGCTTTAAGCTTTTGAATGTCAGTAGTTTAATTTTAAAAATCGTCGTTTTTTTTCTGCCTGAAGCTGTTGTAACGGGGTTTTACTACCCGTAAACTTCGTTTTGAAAGCTCCACGGACGCGTTTAATTCGAATCCGATGAGCAAAATTAACGAGTTTATGTACATCCAAAGCATCGCGACTATCACAGTGCCTAATGATCCGTATACCTTATTGTACGATGCAAAATTGTTAATATAGTAAGAAAAGCCCAAAGAGGTTAATACAGCCAGACCAGTAGCTAAAACGGAGCCTGGATTTATAAACTTCCAACGTTTTGTATGAGCAGGGGCGTAGCGATAAAGGCATGCTATGGTAACAAAAAATATAACGATGATCATAAGCCAACGGAATAACATGATTGGATAGATCCAGAAATGGCTCTCGCTGTCTACACGTGATCGTATCCAGCTTATAACCGCCTGCCCGGCTATCATGATAGCTATGGAAATTAAGAAAGCCATGGCGATAGCCATGGTGATGCCAAGGGCTACAATACGTCTTTTTAGCCAGCGTCGTCTATCTGTAATTAGCGACGCCTTGTTAAATGCCTTCATTAAATTGATCACGCCATTTGTGGCAAAATAAATAGTCAGCAAAAAACCAAAAGAAAGCAATTTGCCATTCTGGTTCTTGATGATATCTATAATAGTCTCCCTAAAGGCAAGATACGCCTCTGTGGGCATCACAGACGCCAATACGCTTAGCAAATTACCCTGGAAATGATTTATTGGGATATAAGGTATTAATGTGCATAAAAAGATGGTTGCCGGAAAAATAGCCATCATAAAACTATAGGCAAGTGAGTATGCCCGGTTTATGAGCGAACTTTTAGAGATTTCTGTAATAAAGAAATCAATAACAGTATACAATGGCAATGGACGAAAACCAGGGATAATGATGTATTTAGTCCACTCGATAATGTATTGGTAAAACTTAAAACGCAACAAAAAGTGGTGCAGCCATCTCATTTAACCAAACTTACTCAAAAAATGGCAATAATTTTTCTATAAAATCTTTTGAGGGCAGGCTGGGGCGGTTTGTTTGCATGTTGATAAATACCAACAACGTCTCACCGGTATTAATGAGCTCACCTTTTTCGTTCCTCAGCTCGTATCTGAAATGGATGCGAATACCAGGCATTTTATCCATGATCACTTTTACGCTGATCTCTTCATCATACAAAGCGGGTTTTAAATACTTACATTTTAACTCCAGTACAGGCATCATAATGCCCGATTGCTCCATCCCGCTGTAGGTTAAACCCAGGCTGCGTAACATCTCTACCCGGCCAACCTCATAAAATTCGGCGTAATTACCATAGTACATATAGCCCATCTGGTCGGTTTCGCCGTAACGTACCCTTATTTTGGTGATATGCTCAAACATTACCTTTTAATGTTGCGCTGGTTAAGTGCCTCCTGAAATTTACGGGCATTTACCAGGTGATCGGTCATATTGGTTGCAAACGCATGATATCCCGAAAAATCGGCTTTTGCGCACATATAAATATATTCGCTTTTTTGATAGTCAAGTACGGCATTAACTGCACTAACCGAAGGCATCATGATTGGGCCGGGAGGCAGTCCTGTATGCAGGTAAGTATTGTAGGGCGAATTATAAGAAAGATATTTGTTGAGCACCCGTTTGATAGTAAAATCATTAAGAGCGAAGATCACAGTGGGGTCGGCTTCCAGTTTCATGCCTTTTTTAAGGCGGTTAAGGTACAATCCGGCAATTGCCGGCATTTCGTTGTCATGTAAAGCTTCGGCATCAACAATGGATGCTAAAACCGATATTTCCTGTTGCGAAAGATTAATGGCTGTGGCTTTTTGTTTACGCTCCGGTGTCCAGAATTTTTCATAGCTGGCATACATCTTTTTAAAGAATTTATCGGGCGATATATTCCAGTACAGCTGGTAGGAGTTTGGCATAAACATGGTGTACACATTATCGGTTGTAAAACCATATTTGGCTACATAACCTGCCGAATCAAGCAGGTTGATGATGGATGTTGAATCGGCTTCTATCTTTTTAGATACAAAACCGGCAAACTGTTCCTTCATCCTAAGCCCATGAAACTCCAGCTGGATTGGCTCCTGCGTACCAGATGCCAGCATATTGATAAGTTTACGGTTGCTCATGTCCTGGTGAAGACGGTATTTACCAGCCTTAACACGCCGGATGTAGTTCATATTGGTAGCAGCCCAGTTAAATGTTACGGTATCCTTAACCATATCCTGCTCTTTTATGGTTTTTAAAACATCTGCATAAGTTGCACCGGTGTGTATATACAAATACTCCTGTTTGCCGGTAACATTGGGGCCAAAGTATTTATAGTAGTAGTTTACACCCGTAAAAACCAATAATACAGTTATTACCAGCGCAAACGCTATAATGAATTTTTTTAATAATCCTGATTTTGACTTTTGTTCAGTCATGATAAATAAGTGTGAATAGTAATTATTTTAATTTTTGGATGGCCATCAATCCACCAGCTAAGTTTTTAACGTTTTGATAACCATTTTGCAGTAATAGTGTTTGCGCGGCTTGGCTGCGTAAACCAACTTTGCAGATAACGATTAACTCGTCTGTTTTGTTGTAAGCCCATTTATTTATGCTATCGGCAAGGGCCGATAGCGGGATATTGCTACCTCCTATATTAAAGGTGTGGTATTCAATAGCTTCGCGTACATCTATCAAATTTAAACGCTCGCCGATGTTTATACGGGCAAGCAGTTCTGCTGCGTTAATTTGTTGGGGCTGCATCAGTTTTTGTACCTTGTATAACCGTAATATTAATACGTGTACCTATACTGGTTTTACTTAACGAATCGGTTTTCATAGGGTATTGGCCAGAAACCACCACATTGGTCGAATCTGTTATAGTTCCCTGGTAGGTGATAGTACCAACAGATAGGCCTGCACCCTTTATTGCAAAACGCGCGGCATCAAGATCAAGGTTTATCAATTCAGGTATCTCAACTTCACTGGCTCCCTCGCCATCACCCAATACAAGGTCAACCTTTGAACCTTTAGGCAGTTTGAAACCCGCTTTTATAACCTCACCTCCATAACGAACTTCCAGGATCCGGTCGCGCGCAATGTCTGAACGGTAGGTTGTATCGCCAATTTTTAAACCATAGTTTGATAAGGTAGCCGTAGCCTCGCGGTAGGTGCTTTGTTCCAGGTCGGGCAATGCTACTGGAGGTGCCTGTAATGTTACCATGGTAAGGTATATTACACGTCCTTCTTTAACATTGGTTCCGGCATCCGGATCCTGCTCCACTATGGTGCCGGGTTCGGCATCTGGTACATAAACAGAATCTATTTTATAGCCAAATCCTTGCTCTTTTAACAAGGCCATAGCCCTGTCTATCTTCTCGCCTTTAAGCTTTGGTACAGGTATGCCCGAGCCATGGTTGGTATAATATCCCAAGCTAAAAAAGGCTATTAAAACAACCACTATTACAGTAACAATAGCGCCTATAAGGTTATAACGAAATGATTTTGTTTTTAAGTAAGCCCCAAATTTGCTCATCAGTATATATAAGGATAATTACAGTCAAATAAGTATCAAACATAGTGATTATTTTGGATTTCGGATTTCGGATGTTCGATTTTTCACAGTCGTCGATTTTATTGGTGTTCAAGATGGCTTTGCCGTTTCGGATTTAAAAATTTTGAATTTATAATTTCAATTAAGAATATTTAAGACTATTATTCTAATTTCGAAATCGAATTGGGCATTTGAAAAAGCAAATCCCAAATCCAACATCCGAAATCCCAAATATGAAGAAAAATATAGCCCTTTTGGCCGGTGGCTTTACCGGTGAGTATGAAGTATCTGTTAACAGTGCGAAAAATATAGCCGGTAATCTTGATGCCGAAAAGTATAAAGTTTATACCATATATGTAAACCGCGACAGGTGGTTTCATGAAATTACAGACGGAACTGTTGATGTTGATAAAAATGATTTCAGCCTTACTATAGACGGAGAAAAAATTAAGTTTGATTTTGCATTTATTACCATACATGGCACCCCTGGCGAGGACGGTAAGATTCAAGGCTATTTAGATATGCTGGGTATTCCTTATAATACTTGTGATGCTACCACATCGGCCATTACCATGAATAAGGCTTATACCAAAACTATTGTGAATGGGATACATGGCTTACATACTGCCCATTCTATGCGGTTGTTTGAGAAGGATATGCATGACGTGGCCATTATTGCTGCTACGCTGAAATTCCCGCTGTTCATTAAACCAAATAATGGAGGAAGCAGTGTGGGTATGAGTAAGGTTTATAACGTAGCCGGATTGCCTGATGCATTGAAAAAGGCTTTTCATGAAGATGAGCAGATCCTGGTAGAAGAGTTTATTAAAGGCCGCGAGTTTAGCATTGGCATTGCCCGCCTCAACGGTAAAATAACCGTTTTGCCGGCCACGGAGATACTTACCACTAAAGATTTTTTTGATTACGAGGCTAAGTATACATCGGGGGTAACCAAAGAAATAACCCCCGCAGATTTGCCTGCAGAGCAAAATAAGCTGATAGCCGAAATAGTGACCGAAGTATACATCCGCCTGAACTGCAGGGGGATGGTACGGGTTGATTTTATTTTGCTTGATGGTACCAATGATTTTTATTTTATTGAGATCAACACTACGCCGGGTCAATCTGCAAACAGTTTGATTCCACAGCAAGTGAGAGCGGCCGGTATGAATGTTGGTGAGTTTTATGGATCTTTGATTGAGGGAGCTATTTGATTTCGGAAATCGGAGGTTCGATTTCGAAATTTAATAAAAAATATAGAGACGCATATTTGCGTCTTTTTTATTTTACCTGTAACAATGCCGGCCCTTTTTTTATCCAATTAGCAATGCTGCAATTTATTAAATTCAAGAAACTGTATGGTGGTTTTCCGGCGCTTAAAATTGATGAGTTTTCCATCAATCCAGGCGTATATTGGATAAAAGGCGTTAACGGGTCAGGTAAAAGCACATTGTTAAAATCCATTGCCGGTATTTTATCATTTGAGGGCGATATTTTGCTTGATAACAGTATCAGCATAAAAAAACAACCGGTGGCTTATCGCAAACTGGTAAACTTTGCCGAGGCCGAGCCTGTGTTTCCGGAGTTTTTAACAGGTACCGAAATGATTGCCTTGTTTGCCCAGGCCAAAGATGCGCCGGCAGGGCAGGAGCAGCACTACATAAAAACTATGCAAATGCAAGCCTATGTAGGCCAGCCGCTGGGTACTTACTCCAGCGGAATGCTCAAAAAGCTTTCGCTGGTTCTGGCTTTTATGGGCAACCCCAAATTGATTTTGTTGGATGAACCGCTTATCACTATTGATACTGCATCATTAAAGATATTGAATAACTGGATTGCCGAACGTTATAATGAACAAGGGACCAGTTTCCTGCTATCCTCACATCAAACACTGGAGCATGATGCCCTGCCTGTTGCACGTGAGCTGGTGGTTGAGGAACAAACTCTAAAATTCATTACATAATGGGGCGGCCGTTAACTAACGTGTTGCTGAAAGTACTTGCCAATGGTTTTTACCAGGTGCATGCGCCAATATTGTTGTTCGTATTTTTTATTATGGTGGGATGCGTGCCTGGTAATATGCTCATCAGTTACCATGAATCGTTGATGATGGCTATGTGCAGTAGTCCTGTAATGCTGATGCTGGTTTTTGGCGGATGGCTTATTTATGTATTTAAAAGCTGGCATTACGTGTTGATACAATTGTTTGCGCCCGAAAAGCAATTCCTGTTTTATAGCAGCAACGCTTTAAGCCGAAATGAACAATTAAAAAGCTGGCTTTATACACAAGCATATATTTTGCTTCCAATCATCATTTATGCACTGTTGACAGTTGGGGTAGGGCTTAGGCACCATTATTATATAATGCCTGTAATTGTGTTGTTGTTTATAGCAGGGATAATTTATTGCAGCGCTTTGTTGTATACACACCAGTTAAATCGTTTGATTGATGGAAGTAAGCAATCGCTATTGTTAAAACTGAGTAGCAAGTGGCGCAAACCGTATTTTAGCTTGTATATCTATCACGTATTTGATAGACTTAAAATCCAGTATTTTGTAACCAAAGCTTTATCATGGCTTATTATTACCGGCGTGTTTTATTTGTTTGCCGATGTTAAAACAGATCTGCGTGTAGCGGGCATAGCGATACTTGCGGTAATAACAGCCCACGTTGTTTTAATATTTGAAACCCGCCGCTTTGAAGAAACCCGCCTCAGCTTTTCGCGTAACCTGCCCTACAGCCGATTCTGGTTGTTCCTTAATTTTGTGGGCGTGTATTCCTTTTTTCTACTGCCAGAGTGCATTTGGCTGTTCAGCAGGTTTAACCCGCTCATAGCTGCGGAGCTGCTGCTTGCCGGTTTAAGTACCTCTATGTTATTCCATAGCCTGCTGTACTGGTTCGGGTTAAATATGGATAAATACATTCAATGGATAATGGGCCTGTTTGTAATCCTGTTTTGGGTGATCATGTTCCGCTTACTATGGGCGTTGATACCGTTGAATTTGGGAATCGCCTACTTGTTTTTTTACTTTAACTATTATAGTTACCAGGGGATGGTGAGTAAGGAGTAGTGAGTGGTGAGTGGTGAGTGTTTTTTTAAAGGGATATACAATTTAATAAAAAATCCTGGTAATCTCTTAACCCGATGAATCACGGTTCAGGCAATTTTTTCGCAATAGGGATGGTAACGGATACCGGCCAATTTGGCTAAGGCCCGCGCAGTATGAGCGTACAGCCCGGGCTGCGGGCATTGCCAATGTCTTCACGCAATGTCAATATTCCGCGTTACTGCTAACTTAAAATTGTCCATTACACAGTATATTGCGCAATCACATCTTCCGGGATCTTAGTACCCCGGCCGGTTGCCATATCAATCATTACATAATCAAAATAGCCATCGCAACATACTTTGCCGGTGGCCTTGTTACGGAGAGAGAAGGCTACGCGGCAGCCTTTATCGTCGATGGCTTCAATCCCGGTTTTTACAATAAAGTAATCGCCCAAAGCGAGGGCGCGCTTATAATCAACATGGGCAACACGCACTACCCAGCCAAAACCGCGCTCCATAAATTTTTCCATGGCCATGCCGTAGCACCGTTCCATCTGGTCGTAACGGGCAGCCAGCACATAGTCAAAGTATTTGCTGTTGTGCACATGCTGAAACATGTCGATATCATCAGGACGTACACGTAATTCGGTTTCGAAAGTAGAATACATAGAAAAGTTAAAATTCAAAAAGTAAAAACTACGCCTCACTCCTGAACGTGTTAAAAGTACGACAACACACGAAAATTAAAAAATGAAATGCACTATATTATTACCGGAGTAATTTAAAACGGCTTTATATTTCACCCGATATTAAACATTATTGATTTGCATTTGCAATACGTTACAATATCAATGCTTCTATTTTTACGGCCAATTTTGAAAAAATATTTCCATAGGTGTCTCATTTTAAATAGCGTATAGCATTTAATGCAATTTTAGTTCAATGCCTACAGTATATCCTCAATACTAATCATAATCAATTTGAAAGTTAAATTAACCGTTCCCAATATCTTTATAGAACGCTTATTATTTCATACATAGCAATCGGGCCCCTTAAAATAAATTTTACCTCCCTGGTTTTAATTCAAACGAAATAGTGGCGATTGATTGAGTAATAAAATAAAGCAGTAATAACTATTGAGTTAATTAACCGCGTTGTTTATTATTTCCTGTCCAATCTAACTATTGCAAAAAATCAAAATTGATCTTTTCTATACTTTATAGACTTAACAACCATTGAATGATTGATTTGGGAAATATTATTAAATAATAATTAAGTTATTTAAATAAAAAGTATTGATTCGGTCCAAATTGCAGGCACTCGCTTTGCTCTTCTGCTGCAAATGAAAGGCAGATTTGTAAACTTCTGAATTTTAACCTTACGTTTTTAGCGTATAAAAAATCACCATTATTTAATTCATTAATTATGAGTAGAGAAAACAATTTTACCGAAAACAGTACCCAGGTGCATCGTAACTACAATAAACGGTTCAACATCATTTGGTCATTAATGTTATTGCTTGTTGTCTTTACAGCCGGATGTAAAAAGGAAAATGCTGAAGTAGCAACAACTTCGCTTCCAGATTCCTCATTGTCGGCAAGTTTAGCAGCAACTGCCAGCCTTGCACCAATAGACCTTAAAACAGCAAATTATTTTACAATTTTAACAGCAACAGGTATTAGTACTACGGGCGTTACCTCGGTTACCGGTGATATAGGCACAAGCCCAATTGCTTCCACTGCAATAACCGGGTTTGGATTAATAATGGATACCAATAATCAATCCTCGCATACATCCATTGTAACAGGAAAGGTTTATGCACCCAATTATGCGGTTCCTACACCGGCAAAAATGACTACAGCTGTAAACGATATGAAAACAGCTTTTACCACGGCCAATGGAATAACAATTCCTTCACCTTTAGTTAATAAGTACGCAGGTGATATCAGCGGCAAAGTTTTACCTGCCGGCTTGTACAAATGGAGTACAGGAGTTTTAATAACAAATGCAGGTGTAACTTTAAATGGGGGACCTAATGATGTATGGGTTTTTCAGATTGCACAAAACCTTACCGTAAACAATAGCGCCATCATTACTTTGACAGGCGGAGCCCAGGCCAAAAACATCTTCTGGGTAGTTTCCGGTAAGGCTACACTTGGAACATATACCAAATTCAGCGGCATTATTATCAGTAAAACACTGATTTCTTTAAATACAGGCGCTAAAGTTACAGGCAAATTATTTGCACAAACGGCGGTTACTATGATTGCAAATACAGTTAAACCTTGATAATACTTACGCTAATCGAAGTCGCTGACGTCGAATTATAGTTTACAAAACAATATTAGCGCAGGAGTATAATCACTATAAAACGAGGCTGGATCATGGTTATGATACAGCCTCGTTTTATGTTATATAAAAATTAAGCTATAGTAAAATTTGGATTTTTAAAGTGGGAGAGGGGAATAGGCTTTTAATGTGATGGAAAGGAAACAGTATTAATTGTAACGTAGACCTGCAAAATAAAAATGAAATATCCGCTCAAACAAAATATTGCATATGTTTATCCGATGAAATTTAGCGAAGCCGTTTTGCAGCATAAAGAACAAAACATTAACTGGATAAATAATTTACGGCTGATAGCTATGTTTGCTGTTATTGTGTTACATACAGCTTCGCCATTGCTTTTTGCATATAAAGGTACCCCTTTACAGAATTGGCTTATAGGCGATATTTACAACGCGTTGGTGCGTTTTTCGGTACCGGTTTTTGTGATGATAACCGGTGCATTATCACTCCACCGGGAGTATGAATTAGGTGATTTTTTAAAAAAGCGTGTCGGCCGGCTCATCTTGCCATTTATCTTCTGGAGCCTGGTTTATATAGGCTACAAATTATATAACGAAGAGATTGCGTTTAACGGCAATATTGGCGCCGATCTTAAACTGGTATTACACCAGTTGCAAACCGGTAGCTTTTATCATTTATGGTATGCGTACCTGTTGATAGGTTTGTACCTGTTTATTCCGGTTTTGGGAAAATTTGTACGTAATGCTACCGAAAAGGAACTGCTATACTTCCTGTCTATCTGGTTTTTAGCTATGCTGTTAAGCACTCCATACCTAAGTGTTTTTAACACAGCCGTTGATCTTCATAATTTTACAGGTTATATAGGCTACCTGGTGCTTGGTCATTACCTCACTTACAAACGCTTTAAATTGCGTGCATTACCGGTTATTGCGGGTTTGTTATTTATCGGCCTTGTTGCTTTAATTTCCTGGGGAACTTATTACCTGCAGGTAAAGGATAATGCACTAAGCACTTTTTTTTATGAACCCATAGGTCCATTTATAGTGATACTTTCGACATGTGCGTTTATAATGGCAAAATATACTGTGATCAAATTAAACCCGGCAATCAGGCGCATCTTCGATAACGCAGGGAAATATACGCTAGGCATCTACCTTAGTCATGCCCTAATATTGACCTTGCTTGAGTTGGCCGATATTAATTATACACTTTTTACCCCCATATTAAGTATTCCCCTGATAGCTTTATTGTGTTTCCTGTTATCGTGGCTGTTGATTTATGCCATGAGCAAATTGCCCGTGGTTAAACATGTAATAGGGTAGAAGGAGGAAGCACAGTTGAGTAGTATTAAAACCATTTTCCTGCAATCTTTTCAAAAGCCTCAAGATCAACCTGCGATTGGTATAGCTTTGTGCCGAGCTGTAGATATTGCCGCTCCAATAACCCGGTGCCGGTGATAATACTTGCTCTGAGTGTCGCTAATCCCTTGTATTCGGTTTTAATGTCGTTTTCCAGTTTGCGTTTTTTGATGTAGATCTCGTTAGCAATGAAATTGATCTCCCGGTCGATTGCCTCTGTATCCGGTGTATAAGTAAAACCAGATCCCATTTGCCTTTGCCAATCCAGCAGCAACTGGATGTTTTTGGGGCCGATGCCGCTTATCTTATGGGTTTTTAGTTTATACATATCTGCCGCTGTGCGGATTCCATTGGTAAAGATCAGTTGCTTTTTCGCCGTACCAAAGGAGGGGATAGGGTAGTTACGGATATCAAATTGCAGCAGGTGTGCCTGGTATTTGATATTATAATATTTTTCCTCGATCATCCTTTTTTTAGCCGCGAAATCTGCCGGTAACGATCGGAAGGCCGTGATCAGGTCAGTCAGCTTTTTTGCCGATTGGTTATAGCGGTTTAGCTCGGTTGGCTGGTTGTGCTTTTTTACCAGCGCCTGGAACTGGTTTTTTAAGATTTCATGATTGGCTTTCCTGCTTTTGAGTTCGGTCTTAAGTTGTTTTTGGGCAGGCGCCATGGTGTTATACAGCAAAAGGAATAATGCTCCCGCAAAAGCAAACCACCAACTCTCCGTCATGCTAACACTTAATGTAACCAGTAAAGTAATGATTTGTATGGTTATATTGATGTAAGCAAGGGTTTTAAACTTTTGCTCCACAGGGGCGGCCTTTATCGTGCCTGAAGTATAGGTGTCTGCCAGTTTCCTTATTTCCAGGTTTTCCAGCTTAAAACCATTCACAAATTGTTCAATATCCTGCAATTCGGGGATGCCTTTCAGGTGGCTATCCTCCATGAAATAAACAATCCCGGCTCTGTCCCTGAATGCGCACCAGGGGCATTGCTGCATAGTTTTTGAATAATAATGCAGCCTTGAGCGGTTGCAATTGATCATTTCCCTGTTCAGTTCTTCCAGATCGACCACCCATTGTCTTGGTGTGGGCCTGGGTGTTGTGCCATCAAATGCGGCATGAAAAGAGTTGATAAGACCCGGTGTAAAATCCTTTAGGTTTAAACTATTAGGTGCGGGTGTCAGTTTCTTATTGGTTTTGTGCAGCGAGTAGGCAAACTCTTTTTGCCGGATTGCCTGGTCTTCCTCAAAATCCTCTTTACTGCGGTTAACCCCTGTAAAAGGCGCTCTCCCCATAAACAACAACTGGAAAATGAGGGTTGCTAAAGAAAAACTGTCTGTATTTACCGTACGCACCACGTTCTCAAATGATCGCATCTGCAGTAATTCGGGCGGAGTATACCTTGGGATGCCCACTTCGCAAAAATGGTAACGCTTTCCGTTTTTTACCTGGAACGAGTCGCAATCTATCAGCGCCACCATACCGGTTCCGTTCACTAATATATTGGCTTCATTGATATCACCTACCACTATACCCAGCTGATGTATTTTGTGAAAGGCTGTAGCCAGGTTGCGGGCCACATGCACCAAAAAGTTATAGCCTTTATCGGGGAACAGTTTTTTACGGTCCATCGGGCTAAACAACATGTGCAGGGGAACAAAGCCCAGCAACTTTCGCATTACAAAGCCCGATACCCTGCCCCCGCCATCCCGGATCACATCCAAAGGCCAGGCCGCAAATTTGGTCAGTTCGGCATCGGTTATGGAGGCCATGTGTAGCAGTTTTTCCGCCTTGTCACGGTCGACGGCTTCTTTGTACACTTTAAGCACCAGCGCCGGGTTGCCCTGTACTTCGTGTATAGTGCCTTCACCGCCCTCGCCAATCTGGCGGCCTGCCAGGTAAGGGGTATCTGTAGCTCCCTTATATGCCTGGTTTGCCATGTGTTAATCGGGTGGCCAGCAGCAATGTTTTATCATCATCGGCGCGGCTGTTAATGGTATCGCCGGCTAAGTAACCGGATAATTTATTGTTCAGGATCTCTATGTGTTCCGGGCGCTCTGCCATCCGCAGCACTTTGAACAGGTCATTCAAAAAGGGCTGGTGAACGGTTTCGGTTTCATTGTTCAGGGCCAGCATTTGCAATCCATCGGTAAAAATGGCTACCTCGGTAATGCTTTCGTTTATTACCTTGGTTTTCAGGTTCCGCAGGTTCGGGTCATCTATCAAAAAAGTAGTGGTATTCTGGTACTCGCCATTATGGGGCCACCACAGGTGCGTAAAATAACCGCTGCCATCATTGCGTACAATAGCTCCGTCGCCTATCTGCATAAAGCAAGCCTTTTGGGGCAGTATTACAAAGCCCAGCAGGGTACATGAAAATTCATTAAGCAATGCATCTCTTTCTGTCGCCAGCGCGTCCAGCCGGTCATATATCGTTTCGGCAAGTTCAATTAAAGCTGCGTCGTCTATGTGCTTTTCAGCCAGGATCCAGTTGTACATAATGTCGGTAGCCTGTTGTACAGCTAAAGCAGATGCTTCGGCGGCATAGGCGGCGCTGCCGGCGCCATCGCTCACAAAACAGATGAGGGCCTCATCAGCGCCCGGCAATTCTGCCAGGCTGAAATGCACTGCATCCTCGCAGGTTTTTCCTGCCGCGATGTGTGATGTACCGATAACGCTTTGTGCAATTACCTTCCAGATCATACCTCTCCCCAGCCTGATGGCGGCAGTAATTTGGTTGGAGTGCCCGGATTTTTACTCGATACCATTTTCATAGAAGAGGATAGCCACAGGAAAAACTCCCTGAACATCAGTCCTTTTAATTTGATAGGGCTGCGAACAGATAGCTTGCTCAGCGTATCCATGCTTGCACCCTCTACACCAATAGCAAAAAAGGCAAAGGCGTTCTTTTCTTCCCCTTCTTTGATTAGCTGCGCCGCGTGCGACCAGCTATCAGTGGGGGCGCCGTCCGTGATTAGGATGATCCAGGGTTTATAATAGCCCACGCCATTCTCCTTATATACTTGTTTACGTTGCGCAATCATATTAATTCCCATGGTAATGGCTGCACCAATAGGGGTATCTCCCTCGGCGGTAAGGGTTTTGGGAAAAAAGTTATCAACGGTAGTAAAGTCGGACTGCAGGTTAACCGGTCCAAAGGTAACAATAGCCACCTCCACTCTTTTTGATGCTAAAGAATCTTGCACCAGTTCGTTTTTGAGGGTTAATACACCTTCGTTAAGTTGCTGTATGGGCATCCCACCCATAGAGCCAGAGGTATCCAACAGCAACAGGCAAGGGCATCTCGACTCGGGGTTGTTGGCGAAATCATCCGAACCAAAGGGGATCTGTTCAAACGAAACATATTCATCCATACTCATATAATATTTCTGTTTTTTATAAAACGCTAAATTACGAAAAATTGGAAACCAGCAGGGGTGAGCCTTGGTTTTGGGAAGGATACTAAGTTTTTATTGCGAAAGGAGGCCGTAATGCCGCCTTGACTTTTAGCTTATTTGTTCAACAGGTAAGTCAACCACAATTGTTGCCCTGTTATAAAAATCCGTGATGACATCGGTTACCTTATTTTTAAGCTTTGCAAGCTGCTTTTTTAATTTGTTAAGCGCGACATTGCTTTTTGCTTTATCACCGGCAAACAGCTCCGCTGCCAGCACATTATCGTGCCAGTCGCCTATGGCTATTTGCACCTGGTCTAAATAGTCGCCGTTTATACCTGTATGTAGTGCTGTATGGGCTATTTTATGATTGTGAATTAAAATTTTTATCTGTTTACGGGAATCGTGTAACCGATCGTCAAACTCAGGTATGGTGAGCAAGCCTGCAATTGTATGTAGCTGATGCAAGTAAAACTGGTTGATATGCCAATCGCTGATGGGTTTTATTTTTCTTTTAAGCGTTTGATGAGAGTCTTTTAGTTTTTTTAAATACGTGCTTGCATTCGCTTTAAATTTTTCGTTAGCTTCATCAAACAGCAACTGCTGGCTGTTTAAAAATTCCTGGTTATCTATTTTATAAGCTTTAGCCAATTCCAGGTTTATATAAGCGTTCCTGATCTCGCCAGCCTGTTTAAAAATTTTACGCACAGGTAAGAAGTGTTTGGCTAACTGGGGATGACGTTTTGCACTATCCGATAATATAAAAAAGGCGCGTAATTTTTTAACCTGTACCCTGAAATGATGCAGGTCTTCCGGCCTTTCGTTGCTTAAATACAACTCAAGGCTGGTTTTCATGTCCTTCCATTCTTTATCAATGTACTTTATTTCTTCCTTTTTTTTCATAACAATATTAAAGCAGCATGCACAAAGCTTAAAGGCAATGCATTGATTTACAATATAATTACAACAATTTATGTGAAATTAATTAATATAAATGTAATATACTAAAAACAGCTGTATACTTGAAGACGCTTGCGGCTTTTAATTGCAATAAATCTATAACAAATGGGGCGATTGAAACTTAAACCGAAATTTTGGCGGGGTACAAATACCGTGAAAACACGGATTGCGGATGAAACAGTAAATGTTATTTTTGTAGGTATTAAACTATTGATAACAACCTGCCAAATCACAATTGATGAAAAGGACCATACTTATTGCTGTTAAAGCCGTTGCCTGCCTTGTAATCTTACTTTCCGCCACGCTACCCCATTTCTCGGGCACATGGACCGGTAAGCTGATAGGTGCCGATGGCAGGGTATATCCCTTAACCTATAATTTTACCCTGCTTGGCGATTCCGTTGCCGGTACGACCAAAAGTAAGCTCGGCGAGTTCTCCATCCAGGAAGGGAAGCTGGATACCGGCGGGCTGCATTTTAAGGTTACTGTGAATGGGCGGGATGTTCCTCATAAAGGTATTGTTTATGCTGACTCCATTGGCATGAATATTATTTTGAATGGCTCCAAGGTACATTGTAGACTGAGCCGGGCAGCTAATTAATGTTCATTGCTTCTCTTACAAACACTGCTTAGAAAATAAGAAGGTTCAGAAATTTAAAATTCCACTTCAAAAACGCCGTATTTGATGGCAAATATGACCAGGCCTGCCGTGTTTTTGCAGCCAATTTTTGCGAGTAAATTGGTACGGTGCCCATCAACAGTGCGGCTGCTGATAAATAGCTTGTCTGCTATTTCGGTATTAGTTAATTCGTCGCAGATCATCCTTAATATCAACGATTCCCTTTCGGTTAATGATATAGGGATATTATTTAGATTTTGAATACCTGCTTTCCGATGATGGGCCGCGTTCCTCATGGCATTAACAGCTTCCCGGTTAAAATAAAAACCCAGTTGGTGGGTATTGATGATTGTTTGAAAGAGCTCATGTGCTTCGCAATTTTTTTTGAGATAGCCACATGCCCCGGCTTCAATCATTTTACTCATATACCGCTCCTCGCCATGCACCGATAGTACAATAACTTTTATGGAAGGATATTTATGATGTAAAACTGCATTCAGTTCAACCCCGTTCATGATAGGCATATTCATGTCTATCAGTGCAATATCGGGCAGTGTAGCCTGGTTTTTGAGCTGCTCAAGCAAAACGCGTCCGTTTTCGGCATGACCAACCAACTCAAATTCGGGATTGGTGCTCAGTAAATTAACCAGCCCTTCCAGGAATAGGGTCTGATCATCAGCAACAACAATACGGATCTTTTTCATATCATATTAATTTGGGCCGATGTCTTTTTGAGGGTCAAGGTAAATAAACATCGAAAAACCTTCACCGGCGCGTGTTTTAACCGAATACCTTGCATTGATCATCATGAGCCGGCTCTCGATATTTTGCATGCCCATGCCTTTTTTTAATTTTTTATCATCCATATTATAACCGATGCCATTATCGGTATAATGAATAGATAGCAAATTGTTTTTCATGAAAAGTGATATACCTATATAATTAGCCCCGGAATGCTTTAGTGTATTGGTAACCAGTTCCTGCAATACTCTTATCAGCGCCAGTGCAACGTGTTTAGGTAAAGTGTCTGTTGACATGGCCGCATGGTTGGTTATAGAAATAAGCGAATCGTGTCCCTTACTTATAACGTCCCTCATTTCTTCCAACGCTTCCGAAAATCCAAACAACTCAAGGCCCGGCGGCGAAAGATTATGAGATATGTTACGCACATTTTCAATGATCTTATCTATCAGCTGCTTATAAAACCCCGCCTGCAGCACATCATTTTCAGCAACATCATTATTATTCAGCCGGTTAATCAGCATTCTTAGGTTTGATAACGAACCGCCAACTTCATCATGCAGATCCCGGCCAATGCGTTTTCTTTCCTCCTCCTGGGAGTGTATTACAGCATGGAGCAGATTTTTTTGATGGTCCATAGCAACCTGGTGCAAACTTTCCCGTTGTTGCAGCAGCTTGTTTTGATTACGTATAAACAAAATAACAAATGATATCACCAATAAGGCAATACCTCCAGTACACATAATTACCAGCACATAAATATTTTCGCCTACGTCTTTCTGCATATATAAAACCCCCACGAAAACAAAAGATACATAGCCAGCAGTAAGGCGGCATGTATATTCCATATTAACAGATTAAGTAAGAAATATTTGGGGCTTATAATATAGGCAACAGTTAAATTAGAAAAGGAATACACAAACAATGCTCCCGAAAAATACAAAAGCACCCCGGTATTGATMCAGTTTAAGGGGTTGCTGCTCCATCTTTTTTCGTTGTCGGCTTCATTTATCTGGGCAAAATAAGCCAGGCTATAGGCCATCACCATCAACACCTCAAAAGGCCTGGTATAGGTATTAAAACGGAAAATGCTTTGGAAAAAAGTAAAATTTATTATACAGATCAGCGGAAATATCACCATTAAACACCAGATGATTTTACGGATCAATGCCTCCTTTAAAATCTTTATATAAAAAAATGAAAGCAGCAAAAATTCCAATACGGTAAATATGTGTAACAACGGAAGATTATTTATCCTCCTATCGGCAAGAAATGCTGCCAGCAGATTAACCAAACCATCCAGTAATAAATAATAAAAGATGAGCAAAAGTGCCCTATCAGCATGCTTATATTTAAAAACAGCAAAACTGATAGGGATTAAAACGGAAACCGGAACAATTAAGCCCACAAAGATAAATTTGGCTGAAGGCATAATATGCTTATTAGTTTATATATAATTTTCTAAACTATTGGTGCTGTTAAATAGCGGGCTTGCTGTATCGCACAAGGCTGGGCAAGGCTGTGTGAAATCGTAAATGGTTGAATCACTTGCGCTATTTACTATTTCACCCTCGCTCATTAAACCTTCACTCACCGATTTTTTGGTTAGCATATCATGGTTGTTGGCATCAACCGGCACCAGCATACCGGTGATCTGGTAAGGATAGTCGGGATCCTGCAAACTTAAATAAAGCCTGATTGATTTGGCTTGCGGATGATCTTCCATCAGATCCTTTACATCGGTAATGTTAATATTAATAGCTCTAAAAATGCGTTGTTTGGATACATCAATCGACTCTGATGTACTTTCCGCAGGCAAATTAACCACCAGGTTACGCCAGTTTTCGGCTCTTGATACTGCCTCGGCCAACGGAATACGGGGTTTATCGGATAATGATGATCTGCTGCTTACAGCACTTTGACCAGAAGTTGTACTTTCGATGTTATTCATGATAATAATGTTTTTTTAGGTTTGTATTTTAAGTTAACTGGTTTAAAGTATAATAGCATTAGGTCTTTTAAATTGTTACAACTTCGGGTACGCCAACTGCCGCACAAAAGCTGTAAATAACAGCCTGGTTAATGCTACCATCGGGATTGTAACCGGTGCGGAACACGCCAAATGATGCCACCCAGCCTAAAACTTCATCAAGCTGGTTACTATCAGCAATATTTACCTGCCCATATGTTGTTGATGGTGTAAGGTCGCTGTTATCAACCTGGCCTTGTATGCTGGCGGCTATTAAAGCAACATCATCGGCCGGGACCTGGACGCCCCAGTTAATCAGGTCGACCGTAATTTGCGTTGTTAAAGCCTGGATGTTTCCGTTTACATTATAGCCTAATACCACACCGGCATCCTGCGACGAAGAGGGGAGTGTAATGGTGGGAAATAGTCCATTAAAAATAAAAGTTGAATCGCTCTCCGCAGCCAAAATCGCAGCCGGTACTGCCAGCTCTAGGTTAGAATAGGTTGGTGGTGGTGCGTCAGACGAACGGGGGGTAAGCCCTTGTATAATAACATTTAAATCAGAAAGTGCCAGTGTGGTATCTTTAACTGATTGCACAACCAATGCCACAATCTCGGGCATAGTTAAGTTTGTAACCGAAGCGAATTGTCCCATTTTTTAATAATTTAGGTGTTTAATACTTGTTGTAATTGGTTTTTAAACTTATAACTTATTTTAATATTTCTTAACTATTAATACAAATATATTTAACTGACCGCGCCAGGGCATGAGTAAAAAATCCCCTTTTTGGAAACAGGTATTTTTACCTGCTTTTATAAAATAAAAAGCAGACTTCAGGCGTGTGAGACGCTGTTTATAGGGGAGTTTTAAAACAGCGCAAACAACTTTAATTACAATAAGTAAAAAAATAGTTGGGTTTACATTATAACTTTGGTTTATACAAATAAAGGATTTTTCTTAATTATTAAGAAATAATTCTTCAACGACTTTTACGAAATAAGTAAATAAAAGTTGCTATATTAAATAAGGTGATTGTATATATAAATCTTTAATATCGATTTGCTATTTTTTCTTTAATATAGTAAACAGGTTATAAACAGCCTGCACAAAGTAATGCGGCTATTATAGTTTGCGGGGTCACAATTACGTGAATAAGTTCGTTCCCCAGAATATCGTTATCATAGTGTTAAGCTAATAGTACTAAGTCTTGAGTCAAAAGTTAGATTTATTTTTTTTACTTAGAACTTAAGACTTTCGGCTAAAAACTATCCGTCACTACACGATTAACATAACAGTAGTTGTTAACCATGGTAAATCCAAAAAGATAAATGAGGTACCTACTGCGTTGTAACCCTCAAACTTAGAGTATCCGTTTGCATGGCGGTAAAAATGCCAAGCCCGTTAATAACGTTAGTAGGCTCGTTAACCAGGGCCTGCGAATTGCGCGATATATTGGTGGTGAGGATATTGATATATTCTTTATTTACCCGCATGAGGATCACCTGGTAATGGCCGTAATAGTTAAATGACGATTGCAGAAGGTTGTAATAAGAGGCCTGTTCCGTATTGATCTGGAAGCTGGGCCTGTTATTACTACGGATGTACGATATATAATAGGGGTCGTTATCAAGGTTTTTAAATACCAACAGGTGGTATAATGAATCCGGGTTCGACCAGCTAATGGTTGCCCTTACCACATCGGCATAAAGCGGGTTGATAGAGCTGGGTACATGAAAAATACTATCAGATATGGTGAAATTCTGCGGCTTGCCAGGCATTACCGTGCTGGCGCTGATAGTCACATTATCATAATTAAACTGCATAGTATAGGTTTTACCACTGGCTACAAACGATGAGCTGGCATAGGTATAGGTGCCGCTTGCCGACTCGGTAAGTTTAACACGCTGGCTGCCATCAGATACACTGATGCTTAAACCGGTAAGCGCGGCCCCATACGTTGTAGTGTCGGCAAGATCTTTTTGCTGGTAAACTTTTACGCTTAATGTTTGGCCGGGAATAAGGTAGGCTTCAACCACAGGTTTGTTGGTAGCTAATATATCCGACTGATTTTTTTTGCAGGATGCCAGCAGAAACAGGCCTGCTATTAAACTTAATACTATATGGCGGATGTATGTTCTTATTTCCATCTTAAACTTAAAGTAAGGTTGGGGGTAAAGCCCAGGTAATTAACGTTGGTGGTTATCACCTGGTTGTTTTGCATCTGGTACTCGCGGTACCAGGTATTGGTATGGTTGTAAACATTAAAAAATGAGAGTCCTATGGAGCCTATCTTATGCCCGTCTATCTTCAGCAAGTCGTAAGATATCGACATATCCAAACGATGATATGCTGGCAGACGTTCGCCGTTTTTGTCGCTGATATTAAGGTACGTTGTGCTGTTGCCATCGGCCGTTTTAATAGTATAGGTTGATAGGGGGGCGGTGTACGGCCTGCCGGTACTGAACAGGAATGTGGCCGCGAAGTTCCACCTGTCGTAGTGGTACATGTTGATTGATTTAAATTCATGCCTCACATCCTGGTTGGCATCGTAGTAATAATCACCAAAGGCGCTGAATTTGTTTTGAGCTTTGGCCAGGGTGTAGCTTATCCAGCCGGTATAATTACCCATCTTTTTTTGCACCAGCACTTCAACACCTTTGGCACGGCCTGTGCCCTGGTAAAAGTCTTCGGTTACGGTTTGGGTGGTGTTTGGATTAATAAAGCGGCCGCCTGTTTGGGTTTGCCTTACCGTATATTGGGTGAGGCCGCTCAGGGTTTTATAATAACCTTCCACGCTTATCAAAAATTCGTCGGTTTCATAGCTCACACCACCTATAAAATGCCTTGCCCTGCCTACCGGGATATTACTGTTGTTGGATAGCACCCAAAAATTACGGTCGCCGGCCAGTATATCCTCGCGAATCACCTGGTTTTCAAACTGGTAAAACTGGCCTGTGGCCCCCTTCACGGTGAACCTATCGGTAAGGTTATAACTGGCCGATAGGCGAGGTTCAAAATAGGGTTTTGCTGTAGGGCTGTAATAGCTGGCGCGTATACCGGGTTGTAAATGCAGCTTGTTATTTGGGTCGATAGCGAGCTCGGCGTATACACCCTCCAGTGTGGCATTGTTATGCTGATTTATCAGCTTGCTGGTATCATTCTGGGTGTATTCGTAATCTATCTTCTTATAAGAAATAAGTCCGCCAAACAGCAATTTATAAGTGTTGCTGGCCTGCCATTCCCATTCAGATTTATAGCCAACATCCTTCAGGTTATTGTTTTCGATAGTGTTGTTGCTGAAGGTATGCGCTATCCCGTTACTGTCCAGCAATGACCCGCCCGAACTACCCCGGTTACGATCGTTAAAATAGGAAGAGTAGGTGATGTAATTATTGGAGTACAGTTTTTTATTCCACTGCCTAAACCATTTGATGCTGCTGCCCAGGTTGCCATATTTGGTATAATCGGTAATACCAATACCGGCGCCCGATGATGATAAACCCGGCGGCAGGCCCAGGTCGCGGCTATTGTCGGTTTTATCGGTACCCGAATAATAGCTTACAGAAACCTTATCTTTTTGACTGATGTTGTAAGTGTACCTGGCATTGGCATCGTAAAAGAACGAGCTTGGCGTTACCTGGTTGGCAAAGCCGCCTCCCGGCCGGCCCAAGCGGCGGCCACTTCCGCCACCGCCCTGGAAGTTAGTGGTTTGGTTAAATTGGTTAAATATTTTGTTGTAAAAAGGTCCCTGGTATGATCGCCTGATGGCCAGCAGCAGGGATGATTTATCTGATAGCGGGGTTTCCAGGAAGCCGCTCGCGCTCAGCAGACTCAGATCTACTCCCATATTGGTTTCGTTCTTGTTACCTTCCTTGCCATTAATTTCGGTAACGCTTGATAGCCTGCCACCGTATTTGGAGGTAAAGCCGCCTTTGTATAGCTGTACATCCTTTACCGCGCTGGCATTAAAGGCGCTGAAGAAACCGTAAAGATGATCTACCTGGTAAATCGTGAAGCCATCCAGCAGTACCAGGTTCTGGTCGGGCGTACCGCCCCGAACATAAGCTCCCGAAGATGATTCATTGGTGCCGCTTACCCCCGGCATCAGCTGAAATGCCCGAAGGATGTCTTTATCGCCCGTGGTTGGTAGTTTATCCAGGTTGGCCGGCGAAAGCTGTAATACGCCCACCTGCCTGCTATCGGTATTCATTACCCCGCTTTTTTTACCGGTGATGCTAACTTCATTTAAGGTGTTTAATGATGAGTACATGCCACAGATAAGGGTTGAATTGATCTTTTCGCTGCTGAGCTTGAAAAAATCTGTTTGATAACCGGCATATGATACCTCAACAATGCAGGTATCGGATGGCACCCTAAGAAAGGTAAAATAACCTTCGGCATTAGTCATGGTATTCAGATCGGTGTTACGGACCCGAACGGTGGCAGAAGGGAGCGACTCGCCGGTTAACTGGTCAACCACCCGCCCGTTAATGCTCACCATAAAGTGTTTGGGTACCAGTTTGGGCTCGTCCTCATCATCGTCACGCTTATGGCGTTTTATTTTGGCGTTGGCAGCCTGCAATGATAGCTGGTTAAGTTTTTTAAGCCTTGCCAGGTCGTCGGTATTTTGGAGGATGTAAATAGTACCGTTAGATTCAATCCAGTATTTCAGATCATTTTCTCTGCAAACCTGTTTTATTACATCTTTAAGCGGCTCTTCAAAAAAATGTTCCACCACATCCATGGCGTTCAGCGGGTCGCGGTCAAATACAATACGTACCTGGTAGTTCATGGCCAGGGTATCAAACAGCTGATCGAGCGGGCATGCAAAAAAATGGTTAACAATGATGTCTTTCAATTTTTTCTGCGTTTGCTGCGCCTGTACAGCCGAATGACCTAAACCGATACTAATAAATAACAATAAGGAAAATCTCTTCATCAGGGGTGTATTTTCTTTGTGCCGAAATTGCACCCTATTTTTAATGCCCTAAAATAAAAGCGACATTGGCAGGGCTTGTGTAGATAAAGAGGGGGATTGTGTAGTGTGGTGAGTTGTGGATAGTGAGTGGCGAGTGATGAATAATTTATTTTCTTAAATAGACAAACCATTCACCACTCACAACTCACCATCAATTAAACCTTCCCAATCATCCGGTTAATTACATCACGGTAGCTGTCGCTTAAGGGTACTTCGGTATTAATGAGCTTGATACGGGCCCTGCGCAGCTGGGATACATGCTGCAGGTTTACCAGGAATGATTTGTGTACGCGGAAAAACTGATCGGCAGGTAACTGCAGTTCAACCGCTTTGAGGCTGATGCGCGATAATACCGGCTTTTGCTGGTTGGTAAAATGGACCTTCACATAATCTTTCAATCCCTCAATATACTCCACATGGTCGAAGCTTATTTTAATGAGGTTATAGTCGGCATGCAAAAAGAAATAGTTTTTAATTACGGGCTGGGGCAGATAGCTTCGGCGAAGCTCAAACAGATCAATCGCTTTGTGGCAGGCTTTTAAAAATCTGTCCAGCGGTACGGGTTTCACCAGGTAATCAATTACATCCAGCTCGAAGCCCTCAAGGGCAAATTTTTCATAGGCGGTTACAAATATCACCATAGGGCGGTTGGTAAGACTCTTGATGAGCTGTAAACCATTGATGCCTGGCATGTATATATCGCAGAAAATCAGGTCGATATGTTCCTTTTGCATGGCAAGTATAGCCTCGCCTGCATTACGGCAGCGACCAGCCACCTGTATGCTATGCACATGTTTTAAATTGTCCTCCAGCAAATCGAGCGCCAGGGGCTCATCATCAATAATAAGGCATCGTATCATTTAAGTTCAAGTTGCAGCATAACAATATAGGTTTGCTCGTTTTTATTGATATATAAATTATGTTTATCGGGGTAAAGCAGCTCAAGCCGCCTTTTAACGTTGGTTAAGCCAATGCCGCTGTCATTATCTTTTTGCTCTTCTGTAACATTGTAAACGTTTTGCACGCTAAACCGCAGGGTTTGTTCATCGGCTATAAGAGTTACCGCTATATCGGGGTTGGCTATGTCGCCGGTTCCGTGTTTAAAAGCGTTCTCCACAAAAGGGATCAGCAGCATAGGCTCAATGGTTTTATCGGGCGCTTTTATCTCCGAATGGAAATATATTTTAACCTGGTCGCCAAAGCGCAACTGCTGCAGTTCGATATAACTGCGCAGGTAATCCTCTTTTTTTTGTACCGTTACCATTTCGGCATCAGTAACATACAGCATGTAACGTAATAATTTTGATAATTGTATCAGCGTAGGCTCAACTGCCGAAGGATTTAAACGCGAAAGCGCCACCGCGCTGTTAATTACATTAAATATAAAGTGCGGACTGATCTGCGACCGCAAAAAAGCAAGTTCGGACAAGAGCGAGGCATTGGTGATATCCTTCTTTTTGTCCATTGCCTTAAACTGATCGGCCAGGTAATGGTAGGCAAAGCTGCCGGCGGTAACGGATAATAATGGGAACAGGATAAAATTAGGCCTTGGCGGCGATATATGACCGGCCATTCCCCTGAACTCCTGCATGGGGAAATGTGGTCGCATGTATAAAAGCAATACATTAAATACCACAAATGATGCTAATAATGATAAAAAGTACAGCCAGGCGTTCTTTTTTAACAACCTGGGGATCAATAAAAAAGCATTGAGGTAAAACTCGGCTGCCAGCACCAGGTTAAAGGTGATGATACGTGCCGGCGAGAACAAATGCTGCGGCATCCCCCGCATATCTGGCCGGGAAATGATAGGTGTACCGATAATAAGTGCCCAAAATAATAGGTGAATACACACCTCGATAACAAGTGCCGGTTTTATGCGGTTGAACATATAAGCTAAGGTAACCGCATTTAAGCCCTGTGTTAAATAGAATAGACGAGGAGGTTAATTGTGCCGACGAAGGACGTTTTTTAGGGGCTATTAAATTGAAGCAGGCATTTTGCGGTTTGTGAGTGCACGCTTATCGCTAATATAAAGTCAATCCTGCAAAATCGCTTATTATCAGGTTGTTTACCGTCAAACGGTCTGCCAATTGCAACCTGAGTCATTATTACACGATTAAAGTGGAATTATTTCCACAAACCAATAATTAAATTAATATTAAGTGCTGTTTTGCGCGTTTTAACCAGTATTTAATAATTGGCACTGCATTTGAATTTAACTTAATATCCTTCTCAAAAGGATTGTTTTTCATAGGTAGATGTAGAGGCCGACAAACTGCGAGAGTTTTTCGGCCTTTTTTATTTGTACCGGCTGGGCCGGAGAGAAATCGGTTTGCAAACATATTTCTTAATCCCCCGTTTCTATTATCCCCTGTATTGCCCGTTAGCTGATAAACCTGTTTTTTATCAAATAAATATTTCTAAATTAGTATTACCAATTATAAACCATCTATTCCCATCTGCCATGATCAAAAAGCACCTGCAACAATGCCTGGTGGCGTCTTTATCCGTATTTTTTTTATTTACCACAAACAATACCTATGCGCAGAGCAAGGATGGCTGGCGACAACTTTTTAACGGTAAAGACCTTAACGGCTGGAAACAGGTAGGCAAGGGCAGCCGATATGTAAAAGATGGCGTAACCGGCAGTCATGGAGGGATGGGCTTGTTATACTATACCAAACAAAAGTTCAGTAATTGCACCATTCGGGTGGTTTACAAAATGCAAAAGTTTAACAGTAATGCCGGGGTTTTTATCCGCATTCCGTTGGAACCAAGGGAGGAGTGGATGCCGGTATTTTATGGCTACGAGGTACAAATAGATAATCACCCCGAAACATCAAAGGAGGATGATTACCACATTACCGGCGCTTTGTACTCGTTAACCAAACCATTGGCCAAGCCGGGTAAACCGGGGCCGCAATGGAACACCATGGAAATAACATTGGACGGCCCGCGCACTGTTGTATACGTGAACGGCCAAAAAGTGACCGATTATAAAGAGGGCGACCCAACGCCGGCACGCAAATTTGATTTTGAGCCCTATCGCGGCATCCGTCCTAATGAAGGTTATATCGGCATACAAAACCATGGCGATGATGATGTAGTTTTTTTTAAGGAAGTATCTGTTAAACCGCTACGTAAATAACTTATGGGAAAAGCTGAGGAAACAACCGGTACCAACGGCATAAGCCGGGCCGATTTTATAAAAAAAGCGGCCATAGCCACTGCCGGATTTTATATTGTACCCCGTTTTGTGCTGGGCGGCAAAGGCTACACCGCACCAAGCGATAAGCTGTACATTGCAGCCATAGGCTGCGGCGGTGAAGGTGAAAATGATATTCGCCACCTGGCAGGCACCCCTAAAAAGAATGCCGTTATTGCCTTTTTGTGCGATGTTGACGACCGGCAGGCAGCCCCGCGCCGCAAGGAATTCCCCAAGGCGTCTTTTTACCACGACTGGCGCGAACTGTTTGATAAACAGCACAAAAACTTTGATGCCGTTACCATAGCCATACCCGATCATAACCACGCGCCGGTAGGCTTAAGCGCCATGCAACTTAAAAAACACCTGTACCTGCAAAAGCCCTTAACACACGATATTTACGAAGCCCGGATATTAACCCAGGCATCAGAAAAATACCAGGTGGTTACCCAAATGGGCGACCAGGGTGCATCATGCGATGGCATGCGTACCATGCGCGAATGGTTTGAAGCTGGCCTGATTGGTGAGATTGAAAAAGTATACTGCTGGACGGACCGCCCCGTGTGGCCGCAGGGCATAGCCTGGCCAAAAGCAAGTCCGCCCGTACCTAAAGAGCTGAAGTGGGACCTGTGGCTGGGTACCGCCAAACAAACCAATTATGTTGATAACCTGGTGCCCTTTAACTGGCGGGGCTGGTGGGAGTTTGGCACCGGCGCGCTGGGCGATATGGGCTGCCACATTATGGGGCCGCCGTTTAAGCTGCTGGGTTTAGGTTACCCAACCGAAGTATCGGGCAGTGCCAGTACGGTTTACCAGGGCATCTTTAAGGAAGGTATTTACCCCGAAAGCGGCCCTGTATCAAGCTCCATCAAATTTAAATTTAAACAGCAGAATGATAAGAATCTGGACTTGTACTGGATGGACGGCGGCATTACACCCGAACGCCTTGCCGAGCTTGACCCTGCCTTAAATATGAACGAAGCCCTTGGCGATGTGCCCGGCGAAAATGATTTTGAGGGTTGTACGCTGTTTATAGGCACCAAAGGTAAGGTTTCCTGCGGATGGGGAGGGAGCCACCCCCGGTTATTGCCGCTTGCTTTGAATAAGGATGTGCACGTTCCCGAGAAATACGCGCGTGTACCCGGTGGTATGGACGGCCACTGGTGGCAATGGATTGATGCCAGTATAGCCGGTTATGGCAAAATTGAGGTCGACTCGCCATTTGTGGGCTACGCCGGGCCGCTTACCGAGACTGTACTGATGGGCAACCTGCTGCTGCGCACCTTTAACCTGCGCGAAAAAATAAAACGCAATGACCCCGTTTACGGCAACATGGAAGGTTACAAATTTACAGGCCGCTACACCGGCTTAACCTGGGATGGCGAAAATATGAAGGTTACCAACTTTGAACCCGCTAACCAGTATATCCGCCGGGCGTACCGGCAGGGGTGGGGGAAGTTGAAGCTATAGGGGGGACCAACAGGTATAAATCTTCTACTATCTCAATTTTTATAATTTATTTGATCTTAATGGTTTTTTTATAAATCTTTTTAGTGACTTTACCGTCCCAATGATAGTAGACTATAGTTCTGGACAGACTTTCCATTCGTAATAGTAAGTCAAAATAAAGTGCCCTGGACCGACTCGACAGCATATAGCATGTGGACTTCTGATTGTATTGAGCGGGCAGGAAAATATTATTTTTATTTTCCTGCCACTGCAAAATCCGGTAGCCCCAAAGGGTTTTCAATTGGTGTTGCTATAGCCGACGAACCTTACGGCCCATTCGTTCCACAGCTGTTGCCCATAGCCGGGATTCATGGTATAGATCCGAATGTACAGATCGATAAGGACGGACAAGCGTATATTTACTGGGCGCAGGGAAACCTTTACGGTGCTAAGCTTAAAGCAAATATGCTTGAACTGGCATCAGAGCCGGTAAAACTTGAAGGCTTTCTAGATAAGGGCTTAAAAGAAGGGCCTTACATATTTGAACGAAAGGGTATTTACTATATGACCTATCCGCATGTGGCTGATAAAATAGAGCGGCTGGAATATGCCATGTCAGATAGCCCTTTAGGGCCTTTTAAATACGCCGGCGTGCTCATGGACGAATCAGCTTCTGGCTGCTGGACAAACCATCAATCCATTGTCAAATTTAAAAATCAATGGTACTTATTTTATCATAATGACAACTTATCGCCAAACTTTGATAAAAACCGGGCGGTAGTTTGTTTTTAATGTAGATGGCACTATCCGCAAGGTTATTCCGACATTACGTGGCGTTGGTGTAACCACCTCATCAAAAAAAATACAGATAGACAGGTTTAGTGCTAAAAGCGCGGATGGAGTAGAGGTGGGGTTCCTCGACACGATAAACAAATTCAAGGGTTGGAAAATTATTTTCAATAAAACCAATTCGTGGGTGAAATATAATAGTGTGGTTTTTGGCAAAAAAATAACAGAGTACACTAACATAAACGCCTGTTCAGCAACCGGAGGAACTTTATCTATAAGTACTGAAGATAAACCGGGCAAGGTTATAGCAAAACTTGTTATACCAAAAGGGAATAACTGGAGTGTTGTTAAAAAAGCAGTTTTATCTATGCCTCGCGGTGTCAGCAACCTTATAGTACAATTAAAAGGCAGCGGCCGTGTAGAAGTTGACTGGATAAGCTTCGAATAAGCCTTATATACCGTAAGTGTCTGATAAAACTACCCGGATGTAAAACCCGTTGACATACACCTGTATACACGCCGCTAAAATCAAGTGACACGAAAATTATTACAATTCTTCCTCGCTTTCCTTTATGCTTTGTTGGTCAAATGCAAAAGCCACGCAGGGATCTGCCTGGCATAGGGAAGCGTTATTATAATGAGATAAGAGCCTCTTTTCTATCCATCACGCTGCTATTCTCCACCTTTCTATAATCGGATGGAAGCATATTAAACTTCTCTCTAAACGACCGTGAAAAATAATGAGGTGTAGCAAAACCTGCTTCATAGGCTATTTGTGTAACGGTTAGATCACTCTTCAGAAGTAATATTGCGGCCCGGTCGAGTTTATAAGAGCGGATAAATTCAACGGGCGGAAGACCGGTAAGCTCAAATATTTTTGTGTAAAGCGCTCCCCGGCTCATTGCCAAATGTTCGCTGAGATCTACAACAGAAAATTTTGGATTATTTAAGTTGTTGTCTATGTAATTGACCACCTTTTTTAAAAATTTCTCTCCGCTCGACGCCACCTCCATGTCCGCGTGAATAACTGTTAATTGCTTTTTATAGGTGTTTTTAAGCATGGTATTGAGTTGTAAAAGATTTTTGATTTTGACATTTAAAATTTCAAAATTAAAGGGTTTGGTCAAATAATCGTTTGCCCCGGATTCGAGTCCTCTCAGCTGTTCATCTTCGCGTGCGCAGGCGGTAAGCATTATCAATGGGATGTGGCTGGTACGTTTATCGGCTTTTATTTTCCTGCTCAGCGTAATGCCATTCATAAATGGCATAGTTATATCACTAATGATCAAATCAGGATGGCATGATAACGCCTTATCCCAACCCGCTACACCATTTGAAGCCTCAACAATTTTATATTGGGCCAATAAGCTGTCTTTGATATAATAGCGGAACTCATCGTTGTCTTCCACAATAAGCAGTACCGGCATGTCTGTAATTGCCTGGGCAATATTTCTTTTTATACGGAAATCTTTTTCTTTAACATCTGTTTTAACCGGCAGCTGAATTTCCATTGACCTATCAGCAAAAACTTCAAGAGGAATTAACACGCTGAAATCTGAACCTTTTCCTAATTCACTTTCAACAGTAATGCTGCCACCGTGCATTTCAACAAACTCTTTAGTGATTGAAAGACCAATTCCGCTTCCCGGATTTACGTTTCCTATATTAGGATCCCCAGCCTGATAAAATCGTTTAAATATAAAATCTTTTCTCTCCGGGTCAATACCAATACCTGTGTCAGTTATTTTAAATTCCAACACCGTTTTATCTATGTTGGATGTGGGATGCCTGGTAATATTAACAGAAACCATCCCTCCGGGTAATGTAAATTTAAAAGCGTTGGAGAGCAGGTTAAATAAAATACGCTCCACTTTGTCGTGATCAAAGCGTACGAACAATTTTTCCTGAGGCGCCTTATAATTAAAGGTTATGCTTTTCGATTCCGACAAATCATGAAAAGAATCTACAACATCGCCTATGAATGAAATTATTTCACCTTCGGTCAGGCTAAGCTTTAATTCTTGTTCTTCTAATTTGCGGAAATCTAAAAGTTGGTTTACCAAATTCAACAGCCGTCGCGCATTTCGTCGTATCACTGCCAGTTGTCCTGTGGTTTGCTCGTCCTTATGTTCTGCTAATAGCTTATCTGCAGGCGCCATGATAAGTGAAATTGGCGTACGGAACTCGTGGCTCAGGTTGGTAAGAAATTTAATCTTAAGCATATCAAGTTCATGCAGCCGTTCTGCTTCCTTTCTTTCCTGTTCAAGCGCAAGTTTACTTTTTAATTTTTTTATACCCCGGTGACGGATGAACAGAAGTGCGCCCACAGCCGTCAACGTATATAGCAAATAGGCGTACCATGTCATCCATATTGGGGGGTGGATCACGATACGGATTTGTGCACCTGCGTTGTTCCATATTCCATCGTTGTTGCAAGCCCGCACTACAAACAGGTAGTCTCCGGGATCTAAATTGGTATAATACGCCGTGGTGGCCGAACCGACATAATTCCAGCTTTTATTGAATGATTTAAGAATGTAGGCATATTTGTTCTGCTGTGGAAGCGTAAAATTAATTGCAGAATAACTGATCGAAAAGTTTTCTTTGTAGTCCAGGTCAATCTGCTTCGCTACCGAAATATCTTGTTTAAGTGGCGAGTGGCTGCCAGATAATACAATGTTATTATTTACTTTAAGGTCGGTTAAAAATACCGGGGGGGCATTGTTGTTACTTTTTACCTCCTGCTTTGGGTCAATATAATTAAAGCCTTTGGCACCGCCAAAGAAAAGCAGGCCTGTAGTTGACCGGAGGCCCGATCCGTCGATGAACGCATCGTTTTGCAGGCCATTGTAGGCAGAATAATGAGTGAATTTTTTAGACGCCGCATTAAGCATGCATATTCCTTTATCAGTACTTAACCATATGTTACCGCTAGAGTCTTCCAGCAGTTTGTGCACTACTCCATCTGGTAGTTCGTTTGGTGCGGAATAATTAACCAATTTTTTATGGTTCAGATTAAAGCAAAATAGTCCATCTCCGGCAGTGCCAATCCACATATTGCCATCATGGTCCTGCAACAGCGAAAACGAGCGATCGATCGCCATTCCGGTATTTTTATTATTATACACTCTGAACTTTTGAGTTGTAGGATTTAAAACTGCTATTCCACTGCCATAGGTGCCAATCCAAATATTTCCCGCTTTATCCTCTTCAATAGCCCTGATAAAACCATTAACAGGTAACTGCCCTTCCCCGGCAGAAGCAGGAGTTGATACGTATTTAAAAAAGGTTTTTTTATCAGGGTCAAACACATTAACCCCGCCGCCGTTGGTCCCTATCCATATTTTGCCCTTGCTGCTTTCCTTCAAACAAAAAATTTCGTTGTGGTTTATATGCGCATCGCCGTTTCCTGCATTTAACTGTTGGTACCCGCCGGTTTTTGTATCGTAAATGAACAGGCCGTCCTGAAAAGTGCCGATCCAAAGTTGTTGGTTGCGGTCAAGCATCATACTTAATATCGGAAGACCGGCAGAATTATTTCTTGTTTTAGATTTTATAGCAATATGATTGAACAAACCGCTCTTGATGTGAAAAAGATTCAGCCCGCCTCCATCCGTACCAACAAACAGATCTCCGTCCTTGTTCTCGGCGAACGATGAAACGAAGGGTGCGCTTAGTCCGGCAGGGTCATAGGCATTATTTTGCTTCGAATTAAATAAGGTGAGGTTCCTGTCATACTTATCCACGCCTCCCTGGTAAGTGCCAAGCCAATAAATCCCATCAGGATCATTATAAATGCAGCGGATAGATTTGCTGCTTACGCTGAATTTATCCCGGTCGTCATGATTGTAGCGTTTTACCTTTCCGGATGCCGGATCTAAAATATTCAAACCACCTTCGGTGCCTACCCAAATTTTATTACCGTTCGCGGCTGTGCTATAAATAAGGTTGCCGCTGAGCGTACTATCGTCATTAGGCTTGTATTTAAAATTTTTAAAAGTTTTTAAATCCGGCGATAAACAGCTTAGTCCATCATTAGTTCCTATCCATAACCTGTGCCGGTATTCGGCTATGGTATTTATTCCCTCGCTTGGGATACTTGAGGGGGTGTTGTTTTCATGCCGAAAGGCAATGAAGCTGTTTGATCCTTCATGATAAAGATAAAGGCCGTTATCTGTACCAATCCACATTCGTCCCTTGCTATCCCTGAAGATGGATAATATGACACCCGAACGGAGTTGCCCCGGTTTGTGTTCGTCGGCCTTATAAAATATTTCTTTTTTTGTTTTGGGGTCAAGTACGCACAAGCCTCCTATCGTACCTATCCAAAGACGGCCATGAGCATCACCGTAAATAGATTTTATATAGCTTTTTGCAAGATGACCACCTGCAGGACGCTCCGGGAAGGTTCGGAACTGATCGTGAGAACGGTCGAGGTAATATAAACCGCCCCCCATTGTACCTACCCAAAACTGCCCTGCTTCATCCTCATACATGCTTGTTACTTCTTTGGAGCGATAACCTGATTTATCTGCCGGATCAAAGCGATATGGCTTATGTTCCATACCGTCAAATCTGTCCAATCCATCGGCGGTTGCAAACCATAAAAATCCATAATGGTCCTTTATGATCGCATTAACAGTATTCGAGAGCAAACCGTCGTGAGATGTCATTACAGTAAATCGTATAGCCTGCCCGCGGCATTGAATAGTGATGCCGAGTGATACCGTTAATATAATTAAAAACAACCGGTTAACCGTAGTTTGCTTACGTGAAAGAGAGGGGTTTAATATGCCAAATGCCATAGCTTTTTTAAAAAATGCACAGCCATCCGTTTTTATCGGCAGATGATTGTACTGATAAATTTAATTTCGAAAACAAGAGGTTTATAAAGGTGCGACTTCAAACGTTTACTGAAAATCACATAACGTAAATGTAAACTATAAATCTACAAAAAACAATCGATTGCATAAATAAAAAAATAGTGACCTAAACTAGATATCTGGCGAAATGTTTACATGCATATTTGAATATGATGGCTTAACATATCCGATAACACCCTCTTAATTTATTGCAAATTGAGGGCAGCAGTTTATTATTGATATGCCTTCAACATAACGATTTCTTTCGGCGCCGAAATGGGATGTTAAGCTATTAAATGATTTAGGATTTTTGATATTGTGCGCCTGATTAAGGCGTCGATGTCACAAAAGACCACTTATTTCAACTAAAGTGTTGATTTATTCAACATTTGTGGCACGTCAAGTTCTGTTTTCAAAATACTTTTGGTCGAAGTTGATTTAACAATTGTTGGTTTCACCATTGTTCCATTTTTTATTCAGCGGACTAAATTCTGAAGCTATGGATGATTAATACTTATTCGCCAGGTGAACCACCAATTTTTGAACCAACGCTTCAATTTAAAACGCCTGGGTACAATCTGAATTAACTAAATATCATGAACCAATTCATCCGGCTTATTGGCCTTATAACGGTTTTCTCGCTCATCGTTTTATTCGCAAATGGTCAGGGAAAAATGCAAGATTCCGCTGTGTTTTATCAAACAGTTAACACCTATGTGAATCCAATTTTACCTGGCGACCACCCGGACCCCACCTTACTTAAAGTGGGAGGTGATTTTTATCACTGCGGGTCTTCCTTTCATTTTAACCCCTACCTGCCCATTTATCACTCAAAAGATCTTGTTCATTGGGAGGTAATTAGCAGGGTGCTGCCGTCATCAAAAGCGGCCTGGGTTAATGACCGGCCTTCAGCTGGTGTCTGGCAGGGTGCCATAACCTATTTTTACGGCTCCTACTGGATATATTTTTCGGCCGGAGGGCAGTGGTTTTGTAAGGCAAGCTCCCCTAAAGGGCCGTGGTCAAGTCCCGTACAAGTAAAGTCTAATCCTGAAACAGGTAATCTTGGTTATGACAACTCGGTTTTTGTGGATGATGACGGAAAACCTTACATGGTAATAAAAAACGGTCAAAAAGTTAATCGTTTGCAAGCCTTGGGTAAGGATGGGCAATTGACAGATAGTGTGATTAATCTCGACTGGGTAAACGCAAAGCTACAGTATAGTTGGGCAGAAGGCCCCGTAATGTGTAAACGCAATGGCTATTATTATTACTTTCCGGCTGGTGATGTTACAGGCGGACAATATGTTTTAAGAGGAAGATCATTGACAGGCGATTCGACAAAATGGGAAAGGCTGGGTGATTTTTTTAAACCGGTTACCGATGTTAAGACAGGTTTTCGTCGTCCTAACCACATTTCAGCCCCCGTTCAATTGGCCGATGGTAGCTGGTGGACAATCGGACAAGGCTACGAAAAGTACGAGGGCGACGATTGGTCAGGTGCCGGACGCCAAACCGCTCTTTATCCCGTAACATGGGAGGGCGACAGGCCCTGGGGCATGGCGCCAACCGCCTCACCTATCTTGAAACCGAACCTGCCACAGTCGGGTATTTCATGGACAAGTGTGAAAACAGATTATTTTGATAGCGGTGAATTAAGCCTGAATTGGCATTTCCTCACCAAAAAAGCGTCAGCTTCTTATTCGCTTACCGCGCGGAGGGGATGGATAAGGCTTACGCCCGATTCCGCCCGAACCCACCTTGTTCAAAAGGAAACGGACCACTATTATTCTGCTGTTACAAAGGTTGACCTGCGTGCAACCAATGACAGCGTTAAGGCTGGTATTTATCTTACTAACGGAAACCAGGCGGTGGTGGTGAGGCTTTACAGCGGTTACAACAATGGAAGGAAAATTGTTTTCACAATGGATACCGCGACTCGGAGCGCGCCAAACATCTTCGGAAACATCGTTTGGCTGAAACTGGAAAGAAACCGCCACGAGCTAACCGGATATTATAGCGGCGACGGAAAAACCTGGATTTCTTTAGGCAGGCCAATTAACGCAGTTAAACTTGATGAAGCCCAACCAAATTTTAATTCATGGGTAGGGACAAGCGTAGGTTTATTTGCAGAGGGCAGGCCTGCAGACTTTGATCGTTTTATTTGCAAGGACGGGACCTCCTTATTGCCTGCAGTAGGCTATCGTAATTACTATGGAATAGCCACTGTTAATAAAGGGAAGTGGAAAACGGTAACCAATACATCGGTGTATGGCGGATGGTTTATGATATCCGGTGTGGAAATTGGAAGTCAGTCGCCGTCTTCGGTCCAGGTAGTTGCTTCCTCAAAACGTAAAGGCACGCTTCAAATATGGCTTGATGATCTTCGGACCGGTAAATTGATAGCTACAATACCGCTAAACGCTACAGGCAGCGGTAATTATAAAACATTCAGCAAACAACTTAAAAATGTTACCGGGCAACATGACGTTTTTGTGCGGTATCCTGCTGGCGTTCCACAAGCTATCTTTATTAAAAGCATCAGGTTTCCTGGTAAGTAAGGTTGCTTTTAGTTATTAACCCATAAGAAAAATAGTTAGACATAATCTTTATTAAACCACAATGTGAGTATGAAAAAAATAGTGTTATTGTATGTAATTGTTGCTTTACTGCCTGCTTTGGCAAATGGTCAAAGTCAGAAAACTTTAAAAAAAGTGCCGGGTAAAGGGGCTTTTGCGTCCGGCATTTATCCTGATCTTTTTCATGAAGCGGGATATAACAAGGGAGATATCAACATTAAAGTAGCTAAGGCTTATCATGATGTGTTTGAAGGCCCCAACAAAGTTTATTTTGAGGTGGGCGATTCAATGGCATATGTGTCTGATGTGAAAAACCACGATGCCAGAACCGAGGGTCTTTCATATGGTATGATGATCGCTGTGCAGCTTAATAAAAAAGATGTTTTTGACCGTATATGGCGGTGGTCAAAAAAATATCTTCAACATCAGGACGGACCAAGCGAAGGATATTTTGCCTGGAGCATTAATCCCCAAACGATGAAGCACAATTCGGAAGGTTCCGCATCCGACGGGGAATTATACTATATCACCGATCTGCTTTTTGCCTCCAACCGTTGGGGAAATAGTACAGGTATTGATTATTATGGAGAGGCCAGGAGAATACTGGATGCCATGTGGAAAAAAGATGGCACCGGAAATGTTCATCCTTTAATAAATATTACGGCGAAACAAATTTCCTTTGTGCCCGAAGGTGCCGGATATGGATGGACAGATCCTTCCTATCATTTGCCTTCGTTTTACGAAGTATGGGCGCTTTATGCAAAAGACGGCCATGAACAATTTTACCGGGACTGTGCAGATACCGCAAGGGTGTTTTTACACAGGGCCTGCGATCCCGTTACGGCACTTAACCATGATAACACAGATTTCAATGGTAAATCACTCGGCGGAAAGCGAATGCCGTCGGCTTTTCGTTTCGACTCCTGGCGGGTACCAATGAATATTGCAATGGATTATGTGTGGTTTGGGAAGGACAAAAACTGGCAGCAAAATTATGCGAAGCGCTTTCAAAACTTTTTACGATCAAAGGGAATAAATGATTTCCAGGATCAGTTTAATACAGATGGGTCTACGCCTGCCTTTATTCTACCCGCAGGGGGAGTTAGGAAGTTAAGGCATTCATTGGGATTGGTGGCCACCTCTGCCGCGGCCTCGCTAATGATAGCCGATGGTACAAAATTCGATTTCGTTAAGCCTCTTTGGAACGCTAAACTTGAGCCTTATGCAGATGGATATTTCGATCCATATTATGACGGCTTGTTGTATTTATTCAGCCTGATGCACCTGAGCGGCAAATACCAGCTAATACAACCACAAACCAACTGACAATTTATTTACCTATAAAAATATTAACAATGAACAGATTAAAATATTTTAAGCGATTTTTTTTTGCGGCATGTGCCGTTCTTTTGTTTAGCATACCAGTTTACGCACAAGATATAGTCAACCAGGCAAGAGCCGGTTTTGATGTGTTTCGTACAGATATTCCACATGGCAAAATTGACACCATCACTTATCAATCAAAAACCGTGGGGAATACCCGCCGTGCGCTTATTTATACGCCTCCCGGATATTCTAAAAGCAAAAAATACCCCGTGTTGTATCTTTTGCATGGTATTGGTGGCGATGAAAAAGAATGGTATAACGGCGGTAGTCCCCAGGTTATATTGGATAACCTTTATGCACAAGGTAAAATTGTACCCATGATAGTAGTGTTGCCGAATGGCAGGGCTATAAAGGATGACCGCGCTACGGGAAATATAATGGCACCCGAAAAGGTACAAGGATTTGCCGTTTTTGAAAAAGATCTGCTGAACGATCTGATACCATTTATTGATAGTAAATACCGCGTATATACTGATAAAGACCACAGGGCGGTGGCCGGCCTTTCAATGGGTGGGGGGCAATCATTAAATTTCGGCTTGGGAAACCTCGACGTATTTTCATGGGTTGGTGGTTTTTCTTCAGCGCCTAATACCAAAAAGCCTGAAGAGTTGCTGCCCAACCCCGAAGCGGTAAAAAGTAAGCTAAAATTACTTTGGATATCATGCGGATCAAGCGACGGGCTAATCGCATTCAGCAAACGAACTCACGATTACCTGGAAGAAAAAAAAGTTCCGCATATCTACTATATAGAGCCTGGTGTTCATAACTTTAAGGTTTGGAAAAACGGCTTATATATGTTTTCACAACTGATTTTTAAGCCGGTAAATGTTTCCACATTCCCCCAATATTCTTACAGCGAAGTAGGTATACCGGCGTCTACTAATATTCCGGGCGTAAAGTACCCGCAAATATTTCCAGACAATACAGTTTTTTTTCGTGTAAAGGCACCGGAGGCGAAGAGTGTTCAGATTGACCTATTGAAAAAATACCCAATGACTAAGGACACCGGGGGGTATTGGACAGTAACTACCGACCCAATTGTATTAGGATTCCATTACTATTCTTTGATAATTGATGGCGTATCCGTTGTCGACCCCGCCAGTCAAACTTTTTACGGTATGGGGAGAATGGCAAGCGGGATTGATATTCCTGATCCGGAGGGCGATTTTTATACGATAAGGGACGTACCTCATGGCGAAGTGCGTTCAGTAAACTACTACTCAAACATAACAAAGGCATGGAGGCGGGCAAACGTATACACGCCCCCCGGTTATGATATACAAACCGAAAAGAGATATCCGGTACTTTACTTACAACATGGTTCGGGCGAAGACGAAACCGGCTGGCCTGCACAAGGTAAAATGAATTTTATATTAGATAACCTGATTGCCGGGAAACAGGCAACGCCTATGATAGTTGTTATGGACAGAGGGTATGCCACAGATCCAGCACAGCCGGTAACCACCACGCCCCGGGGAATGAGCATGGCGGGCAATGTTTTTCCAGATGTGCTTGTCAAGGAAATTATCCCGATGATTGACGCAAAATTCAGAACGCTTGCTGATCGCGATCACCGTGCTATGGCAGGGCTTTCAATGGGCGGGTTTCAAACTTTTCAGACTACCATGACTAACCTTGACAAGTTTGCCTATGTGGGAGGTTTTAGTGGTGCAGGCTTCATGCAGCCAGGTACCGATATTACTAAAATGTACAATGGCGTATTTGCCGATGCAAATGCCTTTAACCAAAAGGTTAAAGTGCTTTATTTAAGTATTGGTACTACCGAACCGGAAAGAATGCAGACCACCGTAAAGGGCTTTCATGAGGCGCTTGAAAAGGCTGGCATTAAGCAGGTGTTTTACGAATCGCCGGGCACCGCACATGAATGGCAATCCTGGAGGCGTTCCTTAAACCAGTTTGCAAGCTTGATATTCAAAAATTGAGATCGAACATGAAAATGAAGCTTAGATTAATGGCGGTGACATGCCTCATATTCTTGAGTCTGAAAAGTTTTTCGCAAGACAAGAATTTTTACATATTTATCTGCTTTGGCCAGTCAAATATGGAGGGTAATGCAAGAGTTGAGGCCGAGGATACTACAGCTGTTGATAGCAGGTTTCAGGTGTTGCATGCTGTTGATTGTGGAGACAGAGGCAGGATGAAAGATAATTGGTATACGGCAGTACCGCCACTGACGCGGTGTACAACGGGCTTAACACCGGCAGATTATTTCGGCCGGACTTTGGTGGCTAACCTACCTGAAAAAATAAGGGTCGGTATTATAAATGTCTCTGTCGCCGGTGCCAAAATCGAGGTTTTTGAAAAGGATAGTTATCAATCATATCTTGCAACGGCCCCCGGCTGGATGAAAGGTATAGTGGCTGAATATGGTGGGAACCCCTACGCAAGGTTGGTAGACCTGGCCAAATTAGCTCAAAAATCAGGTATAATTAAAGGTATTTTGTTACACCAGGGAGAATCGAGTCCTAACGATACGCTATGGACAAGAAAAGTAAAGGGAATTTATGATAATTTGATCAGGGATTTAAACCTGAAGTCTAAAAAAGTGCCTTTACTTGCAGGCGAGTTAGTAAATGCTGACCAGGCAGGTGCTTGCGCTCTGATGAACAAAATTATTGCAACCTTACCTCAAACAGTTGCTAATTCATACGTTATTTCTTCAGCAGGTTGCGCCTGCTCCTCCGATCATTTGCATTTTACTGCCGAGGGATACAGGTTATTAGGAAAACGATATGGCGAGGCGATGCTTTCCTTGTTGGGTTATAAGCTTAAAGAAACCGTTAAACATTAACCAGTTAAAGATGAACAACGCTTGACGATGTATACACAGTTAACATTTTCAATAAAAACATTAATGATCCATGAATTTTTCAACTGTCAATAAAAAAACTGATCGGGGCATCCTGCTCCCGGCAATTACCTTTATTATTTTATCGTTTGCTCAATGTACACCAAAACGTCAGGTGGCTTCATCATTCCAGGCAGGTACTATTGCCGATCATCCAGATAAGGGTTTAAAAGATTATTATAAAAATTATTTTCCAATGGGTGTAGCCGTTAGTATGGCATCCTTGCGTGGCCCTGATTCTGCATTAATTGTCAGGGAATTTAACAGTATAACGCCCGAAAACGATATGAAGATGGGGCCGATACATCCGTCAGAAGATATTTATAATTGGAAAAATGCGGACAAAATTGTTGATTTTGCAGTGAGCCATCATATTAAACTACGCGGGCACAACTTATGCTGGCACAATCAGGAAGCTGCATGGATGTTTAAGGGGCCAAACGGAGGTCCGGTTACCAAAGAATTGCTGTTACAGCGTTTGAGGGATCATATTTTTGCTGTAGCAGGGAGGTATAGGGGGAAAATTTGTGCCTGGGATGTGGTTAATGAGGCCGTTGATGACAGCGATGATACAACGCAGATATATCGTAAAAGCAACTGGTACAAAATATGCAATGGCCCCGACTTTATAGCGGCGGCCTTTAAATATGCGCATGAAGCCGATCCGCAGGCCAAGCTATACTACAATGATTATAACAGCGAACATCCGGTAAAGAGAGAAAAGATATATAAATTGTTGAAAAAATTGATTGACGACCACGTGCCGATTGATGGTGTGGGCATGCAGGCGCATTGGAAGTTGAATGACCCATCGCCCGGCGAATTGCGTAAGGCTTTGGATGAAGTAACTTCGCTGGGTTTAAAAGTGCAATTTACCGAATTGGATATTACTATACGCTTACCAAAACCAACGGCCCAGGCCACCACTACGCAGCCAACAATTGATCCGGGTTATACGCCGGAATTGGAAGCGAGGCAAATAGCGCAATACAAAATGGCGTTCGAAATTTTCAGGCAATATAAAAAGTTTATTACAGGTGTTACTTTCTGGAATGTATCTGACAAATACAGCTGGTTGGATGGGAGAGGTGGAGGGCTAATGGGCGGGGCTGGCGCAGGTTTAAATACGCCCCGTGCGGTTATCAAAGCCTATCCTTTATTGTTTGACGAAAACAGGCAACGCAAAAAGGCCTACTGGTCTGTGGTTAATTTTTAACTACGGTATTAATGAACGACAGATCAAGCGCCCTGCCGCATTTATGAACATGATTTCGCTGTTGTTCCCCGGGAATATCGAAAGAGTTCACGAAGTTTATACAGATGTTATATGAATATAAACAAACGTTGTGTTTGAAGGTATCATAGCTGTTTATCTTTGGTAATGGTTTCTTAACCTGTGTTATCGGATGTAATTTGTTTGTATTTCGATTCGTTTTACAGGTGAAATACGTCTGGTAGCCATTCATAGATTAGGAACAGCAATCCATATCGATTTTTTAATAATTTATCATGTTATCACGATTTGCAAGAATGACCAGGTTTTTTGCTTTAGCTATTTGTGGTTTAATAATTTCATGTAAACCACATTCCCCGATGAGAATGGCAGACTTGCTACAACAGCTCAAAAAGCGAAATTATAATCCTCAAAACATCTTTAGCTCCGATGCCCGGCTTGCCGCCTGCGATTCGATGTTAAAGGTTGATTCGCCAAACTATGATGTTCAATTATTGACAAAAAAAGCTTTGTTTGAATTACAGGAAGGTCATGAACAGCAGGCCGTTGATATATACACAAAAATTGCAAAGCTGCCACCTTACATGAACCCCGTAAATATAAAACCTGATCAGGCGGTGGCCTATATGCGTTTGGGAGAACGTGCCAATTGTATGCTCGGTCATAACGGCTCATCGTGCATATTCCCTATTAAAGGAGTAGGCATACATCAAGTTCAAACAGGATCGCGGCAGGCAATTGAAACACTGGAGAACATTTTGCAAAGTAACTCCCACGATGCCCAGTCACGGTGGCTGTTAAATGTAGCTTATATGACATTAGGTCGTTATCCAGATCAAGTTCCTGCCCAATATTTGATCCCTAATTTAAATGCCGACGATGGACCATATAAAGTGAAGCCATTTACAGATGTAGCAGCAAATGTTGGTATAAACCTGAATAGCAGGGCGGGCGGCTCCATAGCCGATGATTTTGACGGCGACGGTTATATAGACATTATTACTACAGGAATGGATCTGCAAGATCATATGCACTATTTTCATAATAACGGTGATGGTACCTTCAGCGACCGTACCACTCAAAGTGGCTTGCAAGACGTGGTTGGCGGCCTTAATATTGAACAAACCGATTATAACAACGATGGCCGGCCTGATATTTTTATAATGCGGGGAGGCTGGCTTCTGGATGGTTTTGGCAACCAGCCAAGTTCGTTGCTTAAAAACAACGGCAATGGCAGGTTTACCGACGTTACCATTGCAGCCGGCCTCAAATTTATGCATCCTACGCAAACTGCTGTGTGGGCCGATTTCAATAACGATGGCTGGCTTGATGTTTTTATCGGGATGGAAAGCCATGACGGAACTAACCCTAACAATAACCATCCATCGGCACTTTATATAAATAACCATGATGGTACTTTTAACGAAATGGCCCAAAAAGCCCATTGCCAGATCAACGATTTTGTGAAGGGTGTAACATCTGCAGATTATAATAACGATGGCTGGCCTGACATTTTTGTATCTACCATGAGCGGAAGAAAATATTTGCTGAAAAATAAATGTAAAGGAGGGAACAACGTAGGTTTTGAGGATGTTACCGAAAAAGCGGGCATCAATATCAAACAAAATACATTTACCACCTGGTTTTATGATTACAACAATGATGGATGGCCTGATATTTTGATTGGTAGTTACAATTTTAGTACAACCTTGGGTTATTATGCCGCATTAGAGGCTTTGGGTACCCCCGTGACAGATAATGGCAATATTTTTCTTTTTAAGAACAACCGCGATGGTACATTTACAAATGTAACCCGTGATGTAGGGCTGAATAAGGTAGTGTTTAGCATGGGAGGTAATTTTGGTGATATTGATAATGACGGCTATCCGGATATTTATTTTGGTACCGGCAACCCGGATTTTGGATCGCTTATACCCAATAAACTTTTCCGGAATATAGGTGGCAAAAAATTTGCAGATGTAACCAGTTCATCACGTACCGGCAATTTGCAAAAAGGGCATGGTGTATCATTTGCCGATTTCAGGAATAACGGCCTGCAGGATATTTTTATCGAAATGGGCGGGGCCTATATAGGCGATGTCTACAAAAGTGCGCTATACCTTAATCCGGGCCAAAATAATAATAATTGGATACGTTTAAAATTGGTTGGTAAAAGGTCAAACAGGTGTGCGATCGGTTCACGAATCAAGGTCACCTTTACAGAGCATGGCTTACAAAGAAGTGTGTTTAAAGATGTAAATTCCGGTGGAAGCTTTGGCTCATCTCCGCTTCGGCAAGAAATAGGAGTAGGGCAGGCCAGTATCATCGATATCGAAATTCGCTGGGCAGGGAGTGGTACAGTGCAGCATCTTCAAAAAACAAAGCCTAATCAGTTCCTGGAAATAGCTGAGGATGGCAAGTTAACACCACTTAATTTGAAGGTGCTTAAATTTAACACAGGTGAGCCGGCGATGCAGATGCAAATGGCTGATATGTAATGGCGAAGATATATTTAAGTAAGGATATTGTGCGCGCTTGAATATAAAAAGGCGAATCTAAATCATCATTCAGGATGTCATGGCCGATGATTTAGATTTGCACTGTTAAGAAACTCCCTTGTTAAATACAGCTGATCAAATAATACCCAACAACGATATTTAAACTAAAATTTGACAAGCCTGGTTTTCCCCGAATAATCTTTTATTGATACTTGTGCTATTTTATCATTAATGAGCATAAACCTGGAGGATTGGGAAATGAACGAACTGCCATAGTGAAATTCCTGTTTGGCATGGCTGCCATTTTTATACGTTATTAAGGCACTTTGATCTGTATCACCTATTTTTAACATGGATGCCTTAGCATTCAATTGAAAAATCCGGAGTGGCCCCAAATGTTCGCTTGCAGCCATCAAATAATTATTGTTTGCACCCTTTAATTTTACAAGAGCTTTTCCATCACCAGGTAAATATATTCCGCTGTGCGCAATTGATAAGGAGGCAAAACTACCCTTGCCGTTGCCCTTCAGCAGTAAGCCATTTAAAGCATCATATCTTCCAATTGAAACATCAGTACCAAAATCATTTCCATTAATCAATAAATCGAGATTGCCATCCGCGTCAAAATCGTCGGCCACCATCCCATTTAATGCCGAAACCTGTGCTTCAAGAGGCAAAGGGGTTATTGTGAACTTACCTTCGCCGTCGTTCCTGAAATAGCAGGACCTCAACTCGGTGGCTTTAAGCCGCAGCGCATTTTTCATTTGGTCGGCGCTAAGCACATCCTGCATAGTAGCCTCGGCATATGAATGATAATTGGTGAATTTTACCCGTAAACTAATCATCTGCTTAAAAGCATCATCCCTCACATTTGCTGGATATTCCCGTTGTATACCATCTTTGCCAGGAAGAAATAATGATGGAAATGCGTCGAACCTGTTTCTTTTATCAAAATCATTTGCTGTTATAAAAGCCGGGAATTCGTCGCTGGCCTGGTAAAGGGTGTTCAAGCCTACATTTCCAACTATGTAATCCATTCTGCCTGTATGCCTGAAATCCCCTGCAATTATTGAGTTCCACCATCCGGGTTTATTGCCAACGCCACTTTTTGCTGTAATGTTTACAAACTGTCCACCTACATTTTTTAAGAAAATTAGCGGTATCCATTCTCCTGCTAATATTAGGTCTGTTTTATTATCGTTGTCAAAATCACTAAAAATGGCATCACATATCAACCCAATCTTTTTTAGGTCTGGAGCAACGTCATTAGTTACATCGGTGAATTTTACCTTTCTGTCCTTTGTGTCATTTCTTAAAATGTAGCTATTCACCGGTTCGGGATATCTCCATGGTTCCACGCGCCCTGAAATAAAGAGATCTAATCTGCCATCGTTATTATAATCAAAAGCCCTTACACACAACTTACTTTTAAAACACACCGGTAAAGCATCCTTCGCAAGCTTAAAATGACCTTTGCCATCATTAGTATATAAGCGGTCCTGGTATGCAGGATCATTTGCCGGGGTTTTATAACCACTGCCGGTGATTAATACATCAGGAAATTTATCACCGTTTGAATCAAAAATGAGAATCCCTCCGTCAAGATAGGGGCGATCGTATTTCTTTTTTTCTAAAAGGCCCCGTTGTATAAATGTGCCATTTTTTTGTTGAAAAAAGATCTGTGCCGGCTCTGTCAAATTTCCACCGACAACTATATCATCTAAGCCATCGCCGTTAATATCGCCTGCTGACAGCGCAGGATTGTATTCTGAAAGCTTATGAGGCAAAAGCTTTTGAATATTAAAGTCTGTATAATCCGTGTCGCGATGGATGTATTTAACCGCGCTTTTGCCCGTGATATTAGTAAATAACGGGGCTTTTAGTTGTACCGGATTTACCCAGGTATAGGTTTGACTAGCATTATTAACATTTGCAAACAAAGTTTGATCTGCATTTACATTTAAAAATGTTTGTCTGTATTTGTTCGGCCACTTAACAACTACCGAGTCTATTTTTTTGCATTCACCTAACCCAAAATGTGCTACAGATTGAATGCTGGTAAGGTAGCCCCTGTAGGGGCTGTTTTCGTAAACCTGATGTAAACCGTGCTGATAATATATATCCACAAAAGCTCCGATTCCCTCGCGGTTCTGATTTGGCCCTTTAAACTTTATGTTGAGGTAATGGTGCACATTTTCTTTATCCTCCACGGCGGTGTTTTTATAAATTAGCGCTTGGTCATTGATATTATTAATTACAAGGTCCATTGTGCCGTCATTATTTAGGTCGGCATACACTGCACCATTCGAAAAGGAGAAAATACCCAGGCCCCAGTCCATGCTCACATCCTTAAATTGCAAACCGTTTTGGTTACGAAAGGCGTAATTGTGAATTTTGACTGACGGTATCTGGCTGAGAACTTCCTTCTTCGGCGTTATCAAAAATGCATTGGATCTGTAAGCAATAAAATCATGATCGGTTACGTCGCGGGGATAACCGTTGGTAACAATAATATCGCGGTAACCGTCATTGTCAAAATCGGTTATCATCGGGGTCCAGCTCCAGTCTGTTTGGGCCACACCGCTTAAAAAGCCAATTTCGCTAAATGTTGGGTTACCGACCTGGTTATTTTCTCCTATAGACGGACCCTGGTTTAACTGAAGGGTATTCCGGACATATTGATATTGATACCTATAATGGTCGAAATTTTGAATGGTATTATAGCTACTTGGCCCCGACATCATTTTTTTTCGATAATTATCAGCAGGATTCATGTCCAGTTCAAATATGTCGGCCAGCCCGTCATTATTGATATCTTCAATATCCTGACCCATTGCATTGAAAGATGTATGCTTAAAATACGCTTTCGACTTGTCGGTAAAAGTGCCATCATGATTATTGATATACAATATATTATTCGACAGAAAGTCGTTTGTAATATATATGTCCTTCCAACCGTCCAGGTTGATATCGGCGATAGTTGCAGCATGTCCGTACCCTTCAATCTTAATGCCCGCTGCCAATGATACATCCTTAAACACAGGGTGTTTAAGTTTCGCGTCCCAATCGTTCCGGTACAATCGTCCCATGCTTCTGCCGTTGCCGGCGGTATCAATCGGCCTGAACTGGTTGGGGAATTCGGCGGGGTTAGGCTCGTTAACGGTCAAATACATGTCAAGGTCGCCATCATTATCATAGTCAAAAAAACCGGCCATTGTAGAAAATAGCTGGATATCAAGCCCGTATTCCTTTGCTTCTTCGTTAAATACAGGAACCCCATTTTTATTAACCCCTTTGTTTATATACAACAAGTTCTGCCTTTTTTGGGGATCATTGGCAAACGAATTACATACGTATATGTCGGGCAAGCCATCGTTATTTATATCAATTACAGAAGCACCCCTTCCCCAACGTCCTTTGCCGTCTACGCCTGCTGTCGCAGTAACATCCTCAAACCTAAAATTACCTTTGTTAATATATAACTTATTCGGCACCATGTTACCCACAAAGTAAATATCCGGTAGCCCATCGTTATTAAAATCACCTATGCCAACGCCTCCTCCATTATATACAGTGGCATTATCGATAGGATTAATCGAATCGTTTTCTGTAATCAGGTTATTAAACGTAATGCCCGAAGCAGAAGATGGTATTTGCTCAAATAGCGTGTGTTTTTTACAGGAAGAAATTAGTAGGGCTACAGTAAAACCAATAAGGAGGATTTTCATAATTTAACATTAATAAAAGCAGGCGGCTTACGGGCCGCCTGCTTTAAGAATTGGTTTAATAAATTAATAGCCGGGATTTTGGTGCCCTGCAACAAGAGGGTTATTGTCCAACTCAGCTTGAGGTATAGGTAATAATTCGTCTCTGTTGGCATGGAACCCGGCAATCGGCTCGGTCGTGAAATACGCCTTCTTGCGCCATCTTAAAATGTCGATGTTACGTACTTGCTCATCGCCCAACTCTACCATTTTTTCGTGCATGATGGCTTTAACCACGTCGCTTTTGGAAGCAACTGGAAATTGAACTGTTGGATAGGGGGGCATAGCAACATCTGGCCTTGCGCGCACCAGATTAAGGTAAGCTACAGCTCCGGCTATGTCGCCCGTTTCATTAGCGCACTCAGCAAGGTTAAGTAAAACTTCTGAATAGCGTATAATACGTTGGTTGTTACCTCCGGGGTGGAAGCCTGCAGTACTTGCACTTTCCTGGTATATGATCATAAATTTACGCCAGCTAATCTTTTTGGTAACGCCGTTCAACACCGAAGAATTACCGTTTTGATCGGCATCAGTTAAGGTGCTTTGGCCATTGTTGTAAACGTCGCCGCTCTGATAAACACTATATGAAAAACGGGGGTCTGTTTTTACTGCACCCGTAGCTGTGTTTTCAAATTCATTCAGGTATTTGTTTGAAGGAATAAGGTTTCTCCATGCAACAGGGCAGTATTCCTGATTTCTAACTGTTGACTGCTCTTCAGTTGCGCTTTCGCCACCCCAGTTGTAACCATTAGTTCCTTTATCCACAAACACAACTTCAAAAATTGATTCATTGTTAAATTCGGTGGCTAACTCAAAATTATCAAGATAACGGGCAGTTAATGAATAGCCATCGGCTCCACTGGTAGGTATCTTAAGGAATGCAGCTTTAGCGTTGGCATAATCACCTTGTTGCATTAATACCCTGCCCAGCAAAGCATTAGCGGCGGCGGCCGTGGCCCTACCTTTATCAGTAGACGATTTACCGGGTAATACTGCCGCTGCATCTGTTAGGTCCTGAACTATCTGCGCATATACGGCGGCAACATCGGCGCGTGGTTTAAAGTCGGTAGGACTTTTGGGAACTGATGTTACCAGTGGAACCCCGCCCCACATGCTAACCAGGTCGAAATAAGCCCAGGCACGCAGAAATTTTGCCTCTCCAACTGATTTTTTCGCGTCGGCTACGTTATCTGTAACGTTTGGGGCATTATCTGTTACAACATTTGCACGGAATATTACCGTGTACCAGCCATTCCAAACAGAGTTCATCACAGAGTTTGTAGGATCGTCGGTATTGTTGATCAATTGGAGCCTTGGAGCTTCCAATTGTCCGCCGCCTGGCGCTACCTCATCGCTCCGTGTGTCGTGCAGGTAATACCATTCCCGGGATACGAGGTTGTTTTGATGCATAACCGCATATATGGCGTTAACCCCTGACTTTAATTGCGCTGCCGTTTTATAATAGTTGGCGGTAGTAAGGTTATTAGGGTCAGATGTATTTAACGCTGTTTTTTTACAGGACAATACAATCACCGTTATGGTTAGTAAGATAACGGTTGACAATAAATAAATTTTTTTATGTTTCATAATATATCAATTTAATGATTGTTAAAATGTTGCCTGTAAACCTACCTGGAACACCCTTGGCGAAGGATATTGACCATAGTCAATACCATTTGTAAGCGTTCCGTTTTTGGAGCCGACCTCAGGATCAAGCCCGGTGTATTTTGTAATGGTGAACAGGTTTGTTGATGATAAATAGATCCTCACTTTGCTTACTAAATTGTTGCTGGCCGTTTTAAGCCACTGCGTTGGCAAATTGTACCCTAACTGGAGGTTTTTCAGACGGAGGTATGAGCCGTTTTCTACCCAGCGGGATGATGGCCTTACATTCGAGTTAGGGTCTCCTGAAATAGCCCTTGGAATATCAGTATTGGTATGCGTAGGCGTCCAGGCGTTTAGCACCTTGACATCTGAGTTAAACAACCTCGACATACCTTGAGCGATGATTTTTTCGGCATTAAATATTTTATTGCCATATACTCCCTGGAAAAATAAGGCAAGGTCAAAATTCTTGTAACTGGCCGAATAATTTAATGAATAGGTGAACTTAGGTAGGTAACTGCCCAGGTTAACCCTGTCATTAGCATCAATTACATGATCATTATTAATGTCCTTAAATTTCAGGTCGCCTGGAGCAGCACCTGTTTGAGTAGCATGGCTGCTTACATCAGATGCATTTTGGAATATGCCCTCTACCAAATAGCCGTAGAAATACTGGATAGATTGGCCAACCGAGGTATTGGTGAGCGGACCGCCGCCACCAAAATCAGCATCACCGCCTGCAGTTATAGTACCATTTGCAGCTCCTGTTAATGTAGTAACCTTATTTCTGCTTAATCCAAACACGCCTGTTATATCATATTTAAAGTCGCCGTTTGTTTTGTGGTAACCTGCAGTTATTTCAAACCCGGTGTTTTGCATCGAGCCAACATTTGCCAGCGGGGCGCCAACACCTTCGCTGGGTGGTACCGGCACAGTTAAGATTAAGTTTTCAGTTTTTCTTTTATAAACCTCGGCCGATAGGGTAAACGCGTTTTGAAATAGGCCCAGGTCGAAACCAATGTTTGTTGATTTGGTTATTTCCCAATGAAGAAAATAATTACTTAATGCACTGTAAAAAGAGCCATTACCAGAGTTTGCACCCGTTGCCAGGTTGCCAAACGGATATGTTGTGCCGCCCGCAGATACATTGGAAACGTAAGGATAATTTCCCAATACAGTTCCGTTTATTCCGGTAACACCGTATCCGGCCCGTAATTTCAACTCACTTACTGATTTAAAATTCTTCATAAAGTCTTCCTGGTCAACCTTCCAGCCAACAGAAGCCGCAGGGAAGTTTTCATATTTGTGACCCGGGGCCCAAACCGACAAGCCATCGCGGCGTATTGAACCGGAAATTAAATATTTTCCTTCAAAATCATACCCCACCCGGCCTACTAATGAATGAAGTACGTTAGTGCCATAAGTATAATTGGTGGTGGTGTTGGTAGCATTGTTCAGCGTGCGAATAATGTTGTTATTTTGGTTGCCAAAAGAATTTTGACTATCGCTACGGTTGGTTTGCACTTCGTAAACTGCCAGGGCCGAAACGTGGTGTTTGCTGCCGAAGGTGTGATCGAAAGTTAATTGTTGCGTATATAGCGTAGTGGTGCTAGATCCGGTATTTTCTGTTATAGAAGCAAGTGGATTGCTTGAAGTACCACCATCGTTGTATATCGGGGTGTATTGTTCTTGCCTGTTTGTTCCGTAATCAATGCCGTAGGTAGAATTGAATTTAAGCCACGGCGTAAACTTAACCGTTAAATAAGCGTTGCCGCGTATCCCAATACCAAAATTCCGGTTTTCGTTAATTAGTGCCTGTTCTACCGGGTTTACAGGGTCGGCACCGTCAAAACTGCTTTGAGGGCCAAAAAAACCGCCTTGATTGTTTGGATTGTAAACAGGTATGTATGGCTGCATCCTTATTACATTGGTAATGGGCGTTCTATTGCCTGGGGGAATCCCAAAGCGTTGGCGGGTTACCGAGGCATTGAATGTTTGGCCGATCGTAATAAACTTGTTCAGATTATGATCAGAATTCATTCGGAAGCTTTTACGGCTGAAATTAGTTCCAACGGTAATACCATCCTGATCAAAGTAACTGGCAGATGTAAATATGCGTGAATTCTCATTCCCGCCGCTTAAGGAAACAGCATGCTGCTGCACAATTCCTTTTTTGAAATAGGCATCCTGCCAGTCTGTATTGGTTTGGGCGAAGGTTTGCGAAGAACCCGCATAAATAGGCTGATTAAAGTTTGCCGGTTGTAAACGCGGCGGTATGCCAATTCCGGCTGCTCCATTCAAAGCCCTTTCATATTGTACATATTGGCTTGTATTAAGAAGGTTATACCTTTTAGTAACTTCCTGAAATCCCGCATATGAATCGAAGCTTAACACAACTTTACCACTGGAACCTTTCTTGGTTGTGATGATAATAACGCCGTTAGTTGCTCGTGAACCGTAAATCGCCGCGGCGCTCGCGTCCTTAAGTACATCAACTGATTGTATATCTCTTGGATCAAGACTGCCGATAGAACCCGGAAAACCATCAATAATATACAATGGATCAGATCCGTAACCTACCGAACTTACACCGCGTATCTGCACAATTGGCGCGGAGCCCGGCGAGCCATTATTGGTAACCGTTAAACCGGCCACCCGGCCTTGTAAAGCCTGATCCACGCCGCCAACAGGTAAAGCTGATATTGCTTTGCTGCTCACGGACGAAACAGCACCCGTTACGTTGGCACGTTTTTGTGTTCCATAACCTACAACGACTACTTCGTTTAATGATTTAGCGTCATTTTTTAACGATACATTAATCACCGATTTTTCTGAAACAGAAACTTCTTTTGATGCGTAGCCTATAAAGCTGAAAATGAGTACTGCCTGGTCATTAGGTACTTCAATGCGGAATGCGCCATTGTTGTCGGTTCCGACAGCGGTGGTGGTGCCTTTCAATGTAACAGTTACACCCGATAATCCTGAACCATTCTCATCGGTTACTTTACCCGTTATAATCTTGCTTATGGCTAATTTTATTACATCAGGATCTGTATGCCGCAAATGAGCCAGGTCATTAGCAGCAAACGTGGAATTTATAATAGTAATACTTATAAATACTATTATAACCGTCATTCTCATGAAAGTGCTTAGTAAATATTTTTTTTTCATAGTTTGGTTTGTTAATTGAAAACATTGGTTGAAAAATTGGTAAAGCTTAGCACTTATATCAAACAKGTCTTTGCATTATGTAATGGTTAGGTGACAGATGAATTAACTCATCTGAAATAATAAACCATACGGTTTGAAGAAGACTTCATTTGTTTTAATAAAGAGCGGTTTACTTAATTAGTTGCTTAGCCGGTAGCCTGTATCGGGATTGAATTTATTAGTAATAGAATCCATGATATTGATACCGGTATAGTTTACTGCGGGCCATGATCTGTGACCGGCAAAACAAAATCTTTGATTTATTTTCTCATAAATATGTCTCATAAAAGGGTTGCAATCGATTGTAGAGCCGGACCGGTTTGTACTTTCCTGAATACGACGAAACCATAGTATACAGGTCGATCAAGCCTTAATAAAACTTAAATCGAAATCTTGACAGAACTTGTCGGTCGGCTTTATTGGTTTTAATTTAGCAGCTACCTGATTTAGAATTGTAGCAGCTTTGCAAGCGTAAAATTACTTTTGAAGTAGATTGAGGTAACCAATTTTTTATCATAAAAACACAACATATGTCAACTTAAACCATATTCATGATCAATCGCCCTTGCTGCAAAGGTTAAAACGTGAATTATCGTCCGAAGGCATGGTGAAGCAACACATCTCTGCAATAATAAACGGCTGGTATGGCGTGCAGACTGCAGGTGCAGCCATAGCCGACGTGCTTTTTGGCAATTACAATCCATCGGACAGGTTACCGGGTGCGGTGAGTAGTACGGTATTATGTTATTGAGGCTTTTATTATTATCGGCAGGACACTATGTTTATTGACTATACCGTTGTTGCAGATCAGAAATAACATCAAATTCATCGGCCACTTTTGTTATTAAACTTTCAAATACTTTAAAGTATTGCGCATATATGTGGTGGTTTTCGGCGTTGGGTAAATAGGTTTGGTGCATGGTCACCGTTTTTGAGGCTTCCTCTAAAGAAGGATAAATGCCCATTTCGGTCGCACTTAACAGGAATGCACCTTTGCCTATGCTGTCGCCATGACTAAGCGTGCTTACCGGCTTGTTAAATATATCTGCAATGATTTGCGTGCAAAACGGGATGGATGCAAAACTACCATTGATAGACAGACCTTCGATATGACGGTGCTTTTCCAGTGTGCGGCCAATGCTATACATCTCGTATAAAATCCCTTCTATGGTGGCCCGTATAAAATGTTTGCGCTCATGTCGGATATTTACGCCGAAATAACATCCCCTGGAATTTGGGTTCCAAATAGGGGCCCGTTCGCCATGCAAAAAGGGAAGGAAAATTAAGCCCCCCGAACCGACTTCGACGCTTGCGGCTTCCTCTATCAACATTTCCATTGATTGGTCGACATCAAAAGCTTTTCGAAAATCGCCAAATTGTTTGGTAAACCAATTGAATATTACCCCTCCGTTACTTGTAGGCCCGCCGGTAATGATATGCTTCTCCGTAAGCAGGTAGTTGAAAATTTGCTGTTGGGGATCTTCTATTATTTTATCGCCTATGATCCGGAATGCGCCGCTGTCTTCAATGGTGATTGTAGCCATGCCGTTTTCCCATACACCGGCACCCAGGGTGGCCAGGCAACCATCGCTGGATCCAATCAGGATTTTGACGGTCGGTAACAATTTTAAAACCCTTTGATATTCTTTTTTTAGCACTACGCCCGAATAGAAAACCGGGTGCAAATCGGGTAGCTCTTCCGGTGTAATCCCTGCAAACTCCAGCGCGGCCTGGTCCCAGGCTAAATTATGGATATTCATTAGCCCGGTTGCAGAAGCTATACTATAATCTATCACACACGCACCCGTCAGTTGTTGAATGATATAGGTTTTTATAGGCATGAATTTTCTCGCCAACCCGAATTTCTCAGGTTCGTTATTTTTCATCCAGGCAATTTTTATCAACGACGACATCGGATGGATTGGTGTTCCCGTGGCTTTATAAATCTCTTCGCCTAAACTGCTTTGTTTAAGTTCCGCAGCTTCTTTTTTGCCCCTGTTATCTGCCCAGGTTATGGCGTTGCCCAATGGGATGCCATCTTTATCCACCGCCAGCAAACTATGCATAGACGAGCCAAAACAAATACAGGTCACGGTATACTTTTTAGGGTATATCTCATCAATGAGCAGATTTTTTAAAATATAGAGCATGGTAATAAACATCTGCTCCGGATCCTGCTCGCTATGGTCAGGCTGCTCATGAAAGGTAGGGTAATGCCCCTTTGACGAACTGATTAAATTGCCGGAAAGATCAAAGGCGAAAACCCGCACAGCGGCCGTGCCCATTTCTATTATGATGATACAATTCATGATGTATGTTGATGATCTGATGTTTTATTTTTCCTGAACTCGCTTGGGGTGTACCCTGTAAGTCTTTTAAAGGTTGTGGAGAAATGCTGCGACGAATAAAAGCCGGTGTTCAGTGCTATGTCGGTAACATTTACCTGGTTTTTTTTTAGCAGTTTGGTTGCTTCGGCTATTCTGATATTGATCAAATAATTCAAGGGCGAAAAGCCGGAATAGTTTTTTACCTTTTCGGTAAAAGCGGTAGTGCCCATGCCAATCAGTGCAGCCATTTCTTCCACTGTCCATTGATGGGCAAGATTTTGCCGCAATGTTTGCTCCAGTTTTAAGAATGTTTGAGGGAAGTCTCTTCTGGAGTTGTTTTGCCTGATCAATTGACGGCTGATCAACACAAAAAGTTCATCAAGCAACTGGTTTACACGTGTGTAAAAGCCTACTTCCTCGTTTTGCAATTCCAACTGTAAGTTTTGCATTAATGTGTGCGCTTCTTTCAGTTTTAAAACAAGCTGTTGCTTATTTACCATCAAAATTTGGTTAATAGATAATTTTTCCTTTTTTGTGAGCCCGCTCCATTTGCCAGGCAAAAGCTTTCCGCAATCTTCGGTGGATATTTTTATCCAGAATAATGTACCTATGTTTAATATTCCGCTTTCCCCGCCAATGCGTTGCCCGGGCAATACTATTGCAAAATCACCAGGGTATAAGGTATGACCTTGTGAATCAATTATCCAAGTGAATTTTCCTTCTAAAATATAGTACAGGCAAATGCAGTCCGTAACGTTACTCTTAAAGGAGTTAAGTTGGATAATGCTGTTCTTTTTGTGGGCAAACTCCAGAATATGCGGAAAATGTACAAGTTCTTTCGATGCCCCCTGCTGAAGTATCAATTGATTCATCCAGGATAATAATTGGTATGCGTTGCTGCCATCTCTGTACTGCGACAGATATTCTGGAACCTAATGTGATACCAGAAAAAGCAAGTTTACATAATATAAAACTAAGAGTTGTATAAAAACCATCGCTGTTTTTTAATGGTATTTTCCCGGTTTAATATTATCATCTTTTCAACTTTTATGAATATTACCGGCTCGTTATTTGCCTCTTACTGGCTTAAAAAAAAACTGCCGTTGCCCCAGAGGTTACTTTGTGAAGTTCAGCCGGGCAGTGAAGCGGCGCAGGGTTTTGCCCAAAGTTTTTTGTGCAAAAATCAACGCTACGTTTTTTTAGAAGATAAAGCAATTTCATTTGGCATTCTTTGTAGATAACCAACAAACCGATCTAAGATATTTTTTGATAATGAATAACTACCGCACAAACGCGGGATAGTAATAAATAGCTATGCATATATTTAAGACCAACGATAAAGTTATTGTGAAATACGCCGGCTTGCTTTACAGTTCACCGGATTGGAGCTGGGACAGTTTTATAAACCGCGAAGTATTGCACCGCGAGGTTTTAAATGACATCCAAAGTATCACAGCCGACTCTTTGCTTGCTCATGATTTAGAACAATTATGCGCCCCTATTGTCAATCAGGAAATATGGGCATCAGGCGTCACCTATATGCGCAGCAAAGATGCCCGCATGGAAGAGTCTAAAGATGCCGGTGGAGGCGATTTCTATGCGAGGGTTTACAGCGCAAAACGTCCTGAGCTTTTTTTTAAATCTTCAGCATATCGTGCAGTTGGGCCTGGCGGTACCGTTCGTATCCGGAAAGATTCGGAATGGAACGTTCCGGAACCGGAATTGGTAATATTCATTTGCAGCGCAGGTACCATTGAGGGATATATGATCGGCAATGATATGTCCTCAAGAGATATCGAAGGAGAAAACCCTTTATATCTTCCTCAGGCGAAATCATACGCCGGTGCAGCAGCGGTTGGCCCATGTCTTTACGTGCCGGCCACACCCATTTCTCCGGACACCGAAATTCAAATTGAAATATGGAGAGGTGATGTTAAAGTGTTTGTTGATGCCATTTTGATCAGCAGGATGAAGCGCACGCACCAGGAGCTTGCCCATTATCTTTTTATGGAGATGTCATTCCCTGCAGGTGCATACCTCATGACTGGCACTGGTATCGTACCGCCTGATTCGTTTACGCTTAACTATGGTGACGTGATACATATTACTATAGGTAACATAGGCACACTTACAAACCAGGTAGGGAAATAATGAGTATGGATTTCGGAGGTGAACCGCTTCTGGTGTTAACGAATGGGGAATTTCCGATAGTATCAATCTAAATTAAATGATAAAAGAAAATAAAATGTCAAAATTCAGAAGTTCTGATTGGTTTGGGAAAACAGGTAAAATGGGGTTTTTATACAGGAGCTGGATGAAAAACCAGGGTATGCCAGCCGACCTTTTTGACGGGAGACCGGTTATCGGCATTTGCAACACATGGTCGGAACTAACGCCTTGTAATGCCCATTTACGCGACCTGGCCGAAGCTGTTAAACGCGGGGTTTATGAAGCTGGCGGTTTCCCGGTGGAATTTCCGATCATGTCATTAGGCGAAACTCTGCTTAAGCCGACCGCTATGCTTTTCAGGAACCTGGCCAGCATGGATGCCGAGGAATCGATACGTGGTAATCCTATAGACGGGGTTGTATTGCTGACCGGCTGCGACAAAACTACGCCCTCTACTATGATGGGAGCTGCCAGCGTAGGTTTGCCTACTATCGTAGTTCCTGGCGGGCCGATGCTGAACGGCAAATACCGGGGTGCTGATATTGGATCGGGCACGGCAGTATGGAAGTTGACTGATGACCTCAAAACCGGTAAAATAACCAATGACGAATACCTTTCGGCCGAAAGCTGTATGTCGAGAAGCGCAGGCCATTGTATGACGATGGGTACCGCCTCTACTATGGCTTGTATGGTCGAGTCGCTTGGTATGTGCCTTTCACAGGCCGCGGCCACCCCGGCGGTTGATTCAAGGAAAAAAGTGCTGGCGCAGCTATCAGGCAGGCGTATTGTAGAAATGGTAAAAGAAGGATTAACGATATCCACAATACTCACCCGTGCCGCATTCGAAAACGCTATTAAAGTAAATGCTGCAATTGGCGGTTCTACCAATTTTATTATACATCTGACGGCAATTGCCGGGCGTGTTGGCGTAGACCTGTGCCTGGACGATTTTGACAGGCTGGGCAGTAAAATACCCTTGTTACTCAATCTGATGCCTTCCGGGAAATACCTGATGGAAGACTTTTACTATGCGGGCGGGTTGCCTGTTATATTGAAAGAACTGAGTAATGAGCTGGCTATGGACGCGATAACCGTAACCGGAAAATCGCACGCAGAAAACATAAAAGATGATGGCGTATGCTATAATAATAAGGTTATTGCAGGCTACAGTAACCCCATCATCCGAGAGGGGGGCATAGTCGTTTTGAAAGGTAACCTGGCTGTTAATGGCGCGGTTATCAAGCCTTCGGCAGCAACGTCATCACTGATGCAGCATACGGGCCGTGCGGTGGTTTTTGAAACCATTGAAGATTATCACGCCAGGGTTGATGAGCCTCAGCTTGATATTGATGAGACCTGTGTGATGGTGCTGAAAAATGTTGGTCCGGTAGGGTATCCCGGTATGCCCGAAGTTGGCAACATGGTGCTGCCGAAAAAACTGCTGGATAAAGGTATTACGGATATGGTAAGGATATCCGACGGACGGATGAGCGGCACCGCGTACGGTACCGTTGTGCTCCATGTATCACCGGAATCTGCCATCGGCGGTAACCTGGCACTTGTGGAAAACGGAGACCTAATATGCCTCGATGTACCGGCGAGAAGAATAGACCTGCTTGTAGATGAGGTGGAACTGGAAAGACGGCGGCTGTTATGGAAAAAGCCGGCATATCATACAGACAGGGGCTACGTATCTATGTACCAGCGCCATGTGCAGCAGGCCGATAAAGGGGCAGACCTCGATTTTCTTGCGGGGAATTCCGGATCTGTTGTAACCCGCGATTCGCATTAATTTAAACTGGGGATAGCATGACAATACTTGTACTGATCTTTTGTATTTTACTGCTTGTGGCGCTGATCACCTGGGCAAAGGTGAATGCGTTTCTTGCCTTTCTTATCGTAGCGCTATTGGCGGGCTGCTTTTTAGGTATGCCATTTGCCACAGTTATTACATCGATAAATAAAGGATTAGGCGATACATTAGGGTCAGTAGCCATCATTATTGTATTGGGGGCTATGCTGGGCAAACTGGTTGCAGAAAGCGGTGCCGCTCAGCGCATAGCCCATTTCATGCACGATTTGTTTGGAGCTAAATATGTAACCTATGCCATGGCTATAACCGGCTTTATTGTAGGTATCCCATTGTATTATAATGTAGGGTTCATACTGTTGGTGCCCATCATTTTTTCGGTTGCCTCCAGCTACCGTTTACCACTGTTGTATGTGGGTATGCCCATGCTTACCGCTTTATCGGTAATGCACGGCTTTTTACCTCCCCATCCTTCGCCAATGACGCTCATCAGCGTCTTTCATGCAGATATTGTTAAAACATTTAGTTATGGGCTGATAATCGCTATCCCTGCTATAATTATAGCAGGACCAGTGTTTTCGGCCACCCTCAAAAAAATAGGGCCGAACGGTTTGCAATTTGCCAAGAGTTCTGCCGCCTTGCCGGCACATGAGCTACCGGGTATTGTTAACAGCATACTGTCATCTCTTTTGCCGGTTGTACTGATTTGCCTTGCCCATTTGCTGTCCGCGTTTTTTGGGCAGATTCCCTTTATAAAAAACTTAGCGTCATGGCTCGCCGAACCCATTGTTGCCATGCTGCTCACCTTAATTATAAGCACCTATACGCTTGGCTTGCAAAAAGGCAGGCCATTAGCAAAAATAATGGATGGTTATGTGTGTGCAGTAAAAGATATAGCAATGGTGTTGATCATTATTGGCAGTGCGGGTGCACTGAAGCAAATATTTGTAGATAGCCGCCTAAGCGATGTGCTGGCCGGTATGCTGATTAGTAGCACCATGCATCCCTTGTTGTTTGCATGGCTGGCGACAGCTTGTTTGCGGCTTTGCCTCGGTTCAGCCACAGTGGCTGGCGTAACTGCCGCAGGAGTGTTGTTTCCAATCGCGCATCATGCAGGCGTTAACACCAATTTGCTGGTGTTGGCTATCGGGGCGGGTAGCCTGTTTGGCTCACATGTAAACGATACGGCTTTTTGGCTATGCAAAGAATATTTCGGGCTATCGGTTAAGGAAACACTCCGCTCATGGACGGTAATGGAAAGCCTGGTATCTGTAATAGGGCTTGCAGGCGTCTTATCGTTAGATTGTTTACTATAAATAGACCTATAACCCATCAATGTATATAATCAATTTCAAACCAAAAACCCTGCGTAAATGAAAAAAAAGCTACACTAAAACCGGAAAACGGCACACAAAGTGCCGCCTCGAAAAACTCTTTCGCAATCACCAATTTTGAGAAAGAGGTTAATGAAGATTTATCAATTGAATTAAACCTAAAATCATGGAAAAAAAAATCAAAGCATCTGGGATGATGTTGTTCATTACAATAAGTGTTCTTTTTACACTTATGTTTGTGGCAGATGTACAGGCGGGAAAAGCCGTCAGCGTCGGAATCCGCATCGAAGTGAGCGTACAAACAGTTACCGGTAAAGTGCTCGACGAAAAAGGCAGCCCGCTTACTGGCGTTAGCGTAAGCGAAAAAGGGACTAAAAATGGCGTTGTGACTGACGCAAACGGTAATTACAAAATACAGGTATCCTTGGATAACGCGGTGTTATTATTCAGCTACGTGGGATACCAATCCAAAACCGAGCCCCTCAACGGGCGCGTTAACCTAAATGTTATGTTGGAGCCAAAATCAAACGCCCTAAGTGAGATAATAGTTACGGCTTTAGGTATAAAGCGCGAATCAAAAAAATTAGGCTACGCGGCGGAAAATGTACGCGTGGGCGAAATAACCACCAACCGTTCTACAAACTTTGTTAACTCACTTGAGGGAAAGGTTGCCGGTTTGGATATTTCCCCGCCGGCAAGCGGCCCCGGCGGTAGCACCAAGATCAGGTTACGTGGGCAGTCTGCGTTCCAGGGCGATAATGCGCCGTTGATTGTATTAAACGGTCTTCCTTTATCGCAAAGCCCGTCGAGCACCAACGGGTACACCCAGTCAGTGGATCTGGGCGATAATATGCAGCAGATAAACCCCGACGACATTGAGTCGATGACCGTACTAAAGGGTGCCACAGCCGCTGCGCTTTACGGTTCAAGAGCAAGTAACGGTGCGTTGATTATCACGACTAAAAGCGGTAATAAAAATGGCGGAATAGGCATTGAGTTTACCTCCAACTTTACACAAAACCAGGCACTGGATTTTACCGACTTTCAGTACGAATATGGGCAGGGAGAAAATAACATACGCCCCAAGACGCAAGGCCAGGCACAAAGTTCAGGCGCCTGGAGTTTTGGAGAAAAATTCGATAATGCACCTACCTATCAGTTTGATGGCGTACAACGCCCTTACGCGCCGGAAAGAAACCGTATAAGCAAATTTTTCAGGCTTGCCAATGCGTGGACGAATACCATCGCGTTCTCCGGCGGTAATGAAAAAGGCAGCTTCAGATTCTCTTATTCGAACCAGGATGCACAGGGTATTGTACCTAACAACGATTATCACAAAAAAATATTCAACCTGGGCTTGAATTATAACTTTACCCCTAAGTTGTCCGCACAGATCTATGTAAATTATGACCACGAGAATAACAACAATCCGCCGGTAATCGGTATTCAGGGATCATCAGTTACCAATTATATCTACCGTTATTCTAACTCGCTTAGTTTGGATGTATTAAAAGCAGCTGCGGTTGATGCTAACGGCAACGAAACCCCTACGTCACGTTTCACTACCCTTACAAACCCCTACTGGATTATCAACAAGCAATTTACAAGGCAAACCAGAGACCACCTTTTGGGTACAGCAACCCTGCGCTACCAATTTTTTGATTGGCTTTACCTGCAGGGCCGTGTGAATATGGAATATAGCACTTCGTTTTACGAACAAAACGCGCCAACCGGCACCCTGGCAAATGCTGCTGCGCCCGTTGGCCTTTATAACGGTAGTTATAACTCAAATGATAATACTTACCGCGCCCTAAATGCTGACTTTTTATTAGGAGGTGGCCACAAATGGGGAGCCTTTTCTTTTGATGCTACTGTGGGAGGAAATACTCTCCCCTCTTCATCACAAGGATATACTGTTACCGCTACAAATTTCTATGTCAGGGATTTTTATACTCTTGGAAATGGCGTAACCAACACATCGGTTTTTGCAGTTTCCAAATCCACAGTAAACTCGCTTTATGGCACCGCCGAGTTTGGATATAAATCGTATTTGTTTTTAAATGTAACCGGCCGTAACGACTGGTTCTCGGTGCTAAGCCCCGAACATAATCATTATTTTTATCCCTCTGTAAGCGGCAGTTTTGTTTTTTCGGAATTTTTAAAGAATCCGCCTTCATGGCTCTCTTTTGGAAAAATTAGGGCGACTTATGCCAATGTGGGTAGTGCAAACGGTATTAACCCTTATAGCAATTCACTTACTTTCACGCTTTCACAAAACGCGTTCAACGGCGTTCCGCTTGGGAGTATCAGCAATGTCACTACGCCAAATCAGGCAATCAAACCTTACAGCGTAAAGGAGAAAGAGATTGGCCTGGAATTGCGAATGTTCAACAGCCGGGTAAATCTGGATGTAGCCGCATATGATAAGCACACCACAAACCAAATCTTAAGTGTGGCTATTTCCAACGCATCAGGCTATACCGGTACGATTGTAAACCTCGGCGAGCTGCAAAACCGCGGTATGGAATTCTTGCTGGAGTTAATACCCGTCAGAAAAGCGAATTTTACCTGGCGTTCTGCGTTTAATACTGCCATAAATTCTTCTAAAGTATTAGCCTTGGCTAACGGTCAAAATCAACTAACCCTGGGTGCAGGAGAATTCTTTGGTTCCATTGTTGACCAGGTAGGCCTTCCGTTAAACCAGATACAGGGTTCGACTTACCGCAGAGATGCCAACGGGAAGATCATTGTATCAGGCGGTAAGCCGGTGGCAAGTACATCTCCTGCGCTTTTTGGCAGCGCATTGCCTAAAGCTACAGGTGGTTGGGTAAATACATTTACTTATAAAAAGTTTACCCTGATGACACACATCGATTACAAGGTTGGCGGTAAGATATTATCAAGCTCAAACCTTAATTTTCTGAGAGAGGGTTTATCCAAAGAATCGCTGGTTGGCAGGGAAGGCGGTGTTAAGTTTGATGCGGTAAATGCTGACAGTACACCTAACACCACGGCCGTGAACGCTGAGGATTTTTATGCCAATTATCGTTCACAGGGTATCCTGGACCCCTTTATTTATAAATCGGACTTCATCAAGTTAAGAAACGTTTCTGTTAGCTACGATTTTTCGAAGATGGTGAAAGCTAAGTTTATCAAAGGTCTTGTGCTTTCTGCCGTATGCCACAACGTGCTGATCATCAAAAAGTATACACCCAATATCGATCCGGAAGCAATCTCTTCAAGTGGTGATATTTTAACGGGGTACGAGCAAAGTTCACTGCCCACAACGCGCACTTATGGATTTAACCTTAATGTCAAATTTTAAAAGAGTACGATCATGAAAAATTATATAAAGATCATAATATGTGCTGCCTGCCTGTGTTCTGCAGCAGGTTGTGATAAAGGGTTCAAAGAGTTAAATGTTAACCCAAACAACACAACCAGTCTTGACCCTATGTTCTTGTTTTCCAACGCGGAGCTTTTAACATATTCATCGTTAATGGAAACCGAAGCAACCGTTGTTCAGCAGTTTATCGATCCTTTCGGTGGTGTTACCTCTACGTTTAACTTCAACGTGTTAAATCAAACATATACCGTAATGCGGTGGAATAATACATATCCAAACAGCATAAAATTCCTGGAGCATATCTTATCGGAAACCAAGAGTGATGCGGCCCGCACCAACCTGTACAATGAAGCCAGAATATGGAGGGCGTACAATTATATGATGTTGGTAGATACTTATGGAGATGTACCTTATACCCAGGCAGGACAAGCCTATCTGAACTCGGTTTTTTTGCCCAAATATGATAAGCAACAAGATATTTATAATGATTTGGTGAAGGAACTTACTGCAGCAACGGCAGCTTTAGATGCTGCCAGGGATGTTGTAAAGGGGGATGTTTTTTTTGCAGGAGATATTTCGCAATGGAAACGGCTGGGTTATTCACTATTGCTGCGTATCGGGATGCGCTATTCTAAATTAGATGCAGGCAAGGCAAAAACAATTGTGCAGGCAGCTGTTACCGGAGGTGTGATGCAATCTAATGCCGATAATTGTTACCTGAAATATAACAATACGTACCCTAATCCCGTTACGCAGCAAATTCAACAGTTAACCAATACTTATTATCTCGCCGAGCCATTTGTAACACAATTAAAAGCTACCGGCGATCCGAGGCTGAAGTATATCTCAGCAATGTATGCCGACCCTGGAAAAGCGTTATTCCTTACTCCGGATACAGCATCTGCCAACCAGTTTGGTTTGCCTATCGGTTATGATAGCGGTACGCTGCCAACGGCGCCGGGATTTCGCGGCGTGAGTGGTTCAGGTTTCAAATATTCGCAGGTCAATTACAGCGTATTTGGTAAAGTAACCGCGCCACAATATTTTGTAACATATGCCCAAACGCAACTTTTACTGGCCGAGGCGGTTTTCAGGGGATATATCAGCGGTACAGCAAGTACTTATTATAATAATGGTGTAAAAGCGGCTATGGCTCAATTTGCCAGTTATGATGCTGCTGCTGTCATCAGCAGTGATGCCGAAAACGCCTATTTGAATAATCCGGTAAATGCATATGCTGATGCCAACGCTTTGAAACTAATTAATATCCAGTATTGGATAACTTCTTTTGGAAACGGTGCAGAAGCCTGGGCCAATTTCAGAAGAAGCGGCTTCCCGGCATTATCGCCCAATACATATCCCGGCAAGCAAATAAAAGGGAGCTTTGTACGCAGGTATACTTACCCGCAAACAGAGTCGGCTATTAATGCCGATAACTACAGGGCGGCCGTAGCCAGTATAGGCACAGATGACTTAGATACTCCTGTTTTTTGGGATAAATAAATACTCCCGGTTAATATGCCTTAATACCCCGGCACTGATTAATGCCGGGGTATTATACGTTAATCTCTATAATGGCGATTGTGATGATTGTAACCACCTGTGTTCCGATTTAAGCTTGAGTGAACATTTGTTATAGGAGTATAAACATTGGTGGTTTATAGGCCAATCCCATAAGCGTATGTTTTGTAATTAATCGTATATCTATAAAGAGATGTTATGTCCTGTTGCCTTGTTGGCGGGAGTTCTAATTGGGGAATAGGGCTACGTTAATAAAATTGCCATGAGCTGCTGTTTTATAGCCCTGAAAGTTTTGGGGGCTTCAAATATAAAACTATACATGAAAAATAATACTATAGGAACCATTAAAATACTTGCCGTTTTAATGTTATCGGGGTCATCACTGTATGCCCAACAACGCAAAATGCAGTTATTTAAGTTAAGCGATGTGCGCTTACTGGAAAGCCCGTTTTAGCAGGCAGAACAGGTGGACTTAAATTATATTTTGAAAATGGCGCCTGACAGGCTGCTGGCTCCATATCTGCGCGAAGCCGGGCTTGACCCGTTTTTACTCATCCAGCCTTAGCCAAACCATAGATTTCGAGTAGTAGGTCTTGATCAAAATAATTGAGCTTAACTTTTGGGATTCCTTTGCCGGTATTCTTGCTTAATTCCATGTTTTTATTACTGGATGCTGATATAAAAATAAGGTTTTTTAATGAATAGGGTACTTTTTAAGGACGTTTTCATTACCTTAGTTTATGGATCAATTAAACTTAAATCAGGTGCTATTGCTACTTGCTGAAAACGATCAAAAACCAACCTTGGAAACAGGGCAAATCGTGTATTTCGATAAAATAGAACGGGCAAATGATATCACATCCTTTACAATTCAGAAATTTAAAGAAGTCTTAGGTACCTGGTACAACTTTGAATATGTTAACGGAGAATTTGACAATAGCATAATAGCCATTTACAGAATAACAGGTGCCTTACATCCAAGTATTTGACTTTAAGTTATATCGGAAAGAAATTGTTTATCAAGTATTGGGATTGATGGCGGCTTAGTTACCAGTACTTATTTTTAACTAAAAAATCTTTGCAATCCTTGTAATCAGAAGTAAAAACCACAGGTTCAAGTTTTAATTGATCAATAGATTTCACGTAAGGAACCATTAACAAAGTAAAAATTTCTCTTAATACAGGTTGATCTTTCCCGTTTATTTCTTTGTTTGAATATTTTGCTTTATACAGAAAAAAAAGCGTGTCGTTTATAGGTTTTTTTGGTAGATAGAATAAATTGGAAAAATAAACGCCCTGTTTTCCATACCCTTTCCTGTCATTATTTTCAGAGTCACTTTCGCCAACCTTTTTAAATGTTAAGTTATATCTTCTAAAAGCAATAATTGTTTCTCTTACTTTAAATGCAATCCCTGAATTTATTACCTTGCTTGCAAATTGTACGAATAGAGAGTCAGGTACTTTGCCTACTACTTTTGTACCTTCCGTGGCTATATCCATCACCGGGTTAACAAATTCATTTATTCTTACGGTGTCTACAATTTTCAAAGTGTTACTTTTTGTATCGGTTTTTATCACCAAACCGTATTTCTTAAGCGCGGTATCAACGTCATTTTTTATTTCTACCTTATCTGCTATCCTTGTACTATCAGCTTTGTCGCCTTCAACTTTTTTTTCGGAATTCGCGGCATTAATTTTTAATGCAGATGTACCACCAAATAAAAACGAAACAATTATCAACATCCATCCGAGTTTCGTTATTCTTTTTATTCCTCTCCTGCTGGTGTTATCTATAATATCATAACACGGAACAAGAAGGCAAAGTACCGAGAAAGCGATAGTAATATAATCGTAAGTGGTTGAGGTAAGGTTCATGGTATAATTTTGATCAAATCTACAGAAATTTTAAAACAAAAATGCCCGGCTCATCACGGGGTCTTAAATCATAGCTTTTTATTAAAAGTGTGCACTAACCGAAAAAAACCGCATCTTGTAGCATGAAAAAATACCTATTCCTCGTAGTTTTAACGGCCATAACTTTCACCCTGAAAGCCCAGGTTGGATTGTTGAACATTCCTTTAGTTGATAGCAACATCGTTTATCAAGATACTATCAGTGTTAAAAACGCTACAAAAAAGCAACTTTACATCAAAGCTAAGCAGTGGTTAACCGACAGTTACCGGGATTACAAGACAACAATTAAAAATGAGGATGTCGAGTACAGTCATATTAGCGGCCTGGGTTTGGTTCATGTTGAAACCTCCACTCTCGGTATTGGACGAACGTTGCGAGATAAATTCACTATTCAATTTGACTTTAAGGATGGGAAGTATCGATACAAAATCTATGATTTTTACATCAGAGAGGGCATGAGTATTTATAAAGCACAAAACCTTAACGACCTTTATGCTAAATTCAATGGAAATGGATCAGCCGGCTTTAGTAAAGGACAATGCAAGGATATAATTTTGAGTAACGATACCGAAGTAAAAAAATTGATCGCATCGTTAACCAAAGCGATGAGTACAGATGATAGCTTTTGAGATTGAATAGTTTATAACTTAGTTCCATATTTATTAAATGAAAAAATTATCGCTTATAATTTTACTGATCGCTTTCGAGCTTTCTGCAGATGCTCAAAAAATTGACTCAATAGTTTTTAAGAAGGCTCAAAAGATTATTGTCAAGAATAGTCACACCGCCGCTGAAAATTTCAAGATTGCAGGTATGGCATTGATTGATAAGGGGTACATGATAAGCAGCAAGGATGAACAGTTTAATCAGATAACGAGCGGGCCTATAAAAGCGAACTTTGCCGTACAGTTCATATACGTTATTGCAAAAGACAATGAAATTGATATTACTTCCAGGTCTAAAAGCACCACTACGTTTAGTGTAACAGGCTTTAGTGTTAATGATCCAGCCTTTGAGCCAGTTGTTTACTCGAAAAACAACGATAACGTTATTGAGCGGTTTAAAAACATGACTGACCTGGCAAAGCTGATCGGCGGCGATAAGATTTTGTATTCGGAACAATAAGGCATAAGGGATTGTCTGGCTGAATTATTAAAATAGTGTATGTAAATGCGTATGTGAAGCAAAAAATAAAGGCTGTAAGTGTCTAACTTACAGCCTTCTACATCTTTCCGATGTACCCAGCGCCGGAGTCGAACCGGCACGGTTTCCCACAGGTGTTTGAGACCAGCGCGTCTACCAATTCCGCCAGCTGGGCATACTATGCTGTAATGATCAATGATTTCTTACAGGCGGGCTGCAAATGTATCTAAACTCTCTTTAATTCGCAACAGATATTTTTGTCTATAATAAATATCAGCAATTTTTATGCGGCGTTCTTCCTGTGTGCTATGGTCGAGTTTGGTATAACCGGCGGTTAAACCAGATAGTTTTTCATTAATATCTCCCTCAATAGCAAGCACTTCTGCTGTTATAGATCCCAATTCCCCCGAGTCGTCAACTTCCATCAGGCGCTCATTAATATCCATCATTTCCATTAAAAAATCTGCCGGCAATTGCGGTTTTGCCCCCTCAGATACCAGATCATGCAGCTTTAAAATGTATTCCATTCGGCGTGCCGGGTCGTTTAAAATATGGAATGCTTTATTATTTAAGGTGGATAGTTCCAGTATTTCCTGTTGTTTTATTTCATCTTCGCCAGCATAAAAATCGGGATGATAAAGTTTACTTAGCTCATAAAACTTCTTTTTAAGCATAACCGGTTCAATATTGAAAGATTCGGGGATGCCATAAAACTCAAAATAATTCATAGCACGAATTTCACGAATATTATCCGATTTTACGAATTCTTAACAATTAGAACGGCACCAGTGCTGTAAAATTCAATAAATCCTTGATAGAATCCCAACCCTTATGAATCATCGTAAATTAAAATTATCTCTTACATTTATACTTTGATCATACTATATCTAAATTATGACTAATTATTCTACCATATCACCTCAACCTATCATATCACCTCCTAAAACAACGGGCGGTCGCATTAAATCAATTATCGGTGGCTCATTGGGTAATTTGGTTGAATGGTATGATTGGTACGTGTACACAGCATTTTCTCTGTATTTTTCGGATGCTTTCTTTCCTAAGGAAAATGAAACTGTGCAGCTGTTAAATACAGCGGGTATTTTCGCTATAGGCTTTTTAATGCGCCCAATCGGGGGCTGGCTGATGGGGACGTTTGCTGATAAACGTGGTCGTAAAACGGCGTTAACAACATCGGTATTACTAATGAGTGTGGGCTCGCTCATCATAGCCATTACGCCTGGCTATAAATCTATTGGTGTTGCAGCACCGATTTTATTAGTGGTAGCCCGCATTATTCAAGGTTTGAGCGTAGGAGGTGAGTATGGCACCAGTGCAACCTATCTTAGCGAGATGGCAGGCAAAAAACACCGCGGTTTTTATTCCAGCTTCCAATATGTAACCCTTATTATGGGGCAGTTACTGGCCCTTGGGGTGCTGGTTTTATTGCAACGTGCCTTTTTAACCGAACAACAGCTGCACGATTGGGGTTGGCGCATCCCGTTTGGTATAGGCGCTTTTTTGGCCGTTATTACCATGTACCTGAGACGCAGTTTACAGGAATCGGCGTCTTTTACTAAAGAAAAAGATCCGGCTAACTCCATGCATGGTACTATCGGCGCGTTAGCCAAACACCCAAAAGCAGTATTTACCGTTATTGGCTTAACAGTGGGGGGCACCCTGGCTTTTTATACGTTTACCACCTATATGCAAAAGTTTTTGGTGAACAGTTCGGGTTTCAGTAAAGCCACTGCAACATTAATATCAACCCTTACTTTGGTTGTTTTTATGCTGATTCAACCGGTTTTCGGTTTGCTTTCAGATAAAATTGGTCGCAAACCTTTGCTTATTGGCTTTGGTGTTTTGGGTACAATTAGTACTATACCTATCCTCACATTATTAAGTAACACTAAAGATGTTTGGGTAGCTTTCGCGCTCATTTTGTGCGCATTGATAATTGTGAGCGGTTACACATCCATCAATGCCGTGGTTAAGGCCGAACTTTTTCCTGCAAACATACGTGCCCTTGGCGTAGGTTTCCCTTACGCCATAGCAGTATCCATGTTTGGCGGAACGGCAGAATACATTGCCCTGTTATTCAAAAATCACCACCATCCCCAATGGTTTTATTGGTATGTAACCGTTTGTATTGCCTTATCCTTAGTACTTTATGTTACCATGAATGATACAAGAAAGCACTCAAAAATGGAAGAGGATTAATAGATGTGCAGATATGAAAATTTTAGATGTGCAGATGATGAAACAGGGTGCCGGTGCGGATAACCGGATATGTTTTTCAATAGAATCCTGAATCAAATCATTGAAATTCAGGGAGATATTTATACTGTTTGTATATCCGTTTCGTTAAGTAAAAAGTATTAATTTTGCCCCCTTAACATAAGGGAATTCCCCTAACATCTATGGCCGATAGCAACAATCTGTTTCAACTTGCGGTTACTTTACTGCAGCAACTTATATCTATACCATCCTTTAGCAAAGAGGAGGACCGTACTGCCGATCTTATTAATGAATTTTTGCAGCAGCATGGCGTAATTACCCATCGTAAACTAAACAATATCTGGGCGTGGAATAAATATTTCGACCCGGCAAAACCTACAATCCTGCTCAATTCTCATCATGATACTGTAAAGCCAAACTCGGGCTATACCCGCGACCCTTATGATGCCAAAATTGAAGATGGCAAGCTTTATGGCCTTGGTAGTAATGACGCCGGGGGCTGCCTGGTGTCACTTATTGCTGTGTTCATTTATTTTCATGATAAAGAAAATCTAAAGTACAACTTCTGTCTTGCCACTACCGCCGAGGAAGAGATCTCTGGCGTAAACGGACTTGAACTGATCATCCCCGAATTAGGCAAATTGGAATTTGGTATAGTAGGAGAGCCTACCTTAATGCAATTAGCCATAGCCGAGCGCGGTTTAATGGTGCTTGACTGCACCGCACATGGCAGGGCGGGACATGCAGCCCGCGAAGAGGGCGAGAACGCTATTTATAAGGCATTGGCCGATATTGAATGGTTCCGCGGTTTTAAATTCCCTAAGGAATCGGAAGTCTTCGGGCCTATCAAAATGTCGGTAACCATTATCAATGCCGGTTCACAACATAATGTAGTGCCAGCCAGTTGTGTGTTTACCGTTGATGTGCGTGTTACGGACGCTTACCGTAATGAGGAAGTATTGGAGATTATCAGGCAACACGTAAGCTGTGATGTTAAACCAAGGTCTATCCGCTTAAAACCATCATCTATACCAAAAGAGCACCCCATAGTTCAGGCGGGTATTGCCTTAAACCGAACAACCTACGGTTCGCCAACTACTTCAGATCAGTCGTTGTTAGATATCCCATCCATAAAAGTAGGCCCGGGTGATTCGGCGCGCTCGCATACTGCCGACGAGTTTGTATATGTAGATGAGATACGGGAAGGTATTGAACTGTATATTAAGATGCTGGAGAGCATAAATTAATCCCCGGCATATTTAAATATTCTGTAAATAAGGAGTATTTAAATATGTCCTTTTTATATACCGTTCGTGCACCTTTGATACTCCATTCATATACCTAAGGATTACTTTACCGATATCTTTTATACCCTTTAAAACAACCCTCTAAGATCATTAAACACAGCTTAACTATCTAATAATAAGCTTATTGCTTTAAGTTGCTAATTTTTCAGGTTTCTGTATTAAATAGAACAAGGTAATTATACCCGCGTACTTTTGTTTCAGTATAAATATACCGAAAATTTAAAAAAATCGGGAAGGGTTTGTTTTATAATTCTCCCAAAAATCCAGCCAAGGCGATAGCAACACCAAATAGTACAGCAATCATTTTCCGCAGGTTAAACCGGTGATCGGCGCTTGATTCAAACAGGATAGTAGTAGAAATATGCAGGAATATTCCAATCACTATCCCCATTATCCGGTTAAAGTAATGCTGCAGGTTGCCAATATCGCCACTACTTAACGCATTACTGAAAAAGTACCCTGCAGGCGCCATTATTGCGAACAGCAAAATAAAAAACACAGTACGTGATTTTTCCTGCTTATTTGTTAAAAGTACAGTACCCAGGGCAAATGAAGCAGGAATATGGTGCAGGGCTATACCGTAAACCAGTTGATTCTGATTTCCCTGGGCCAGCGGCATACCTTCTAAAAAAGCATGCAGGCAAAGGCTCACCATAATACCTACAGGAAAAATAGCTATGTCATGCGCATGTTTGTGCATATGCCCGTGTTCGATACCATCCGAGAATTGCTCCAAAACAATCTGGAACAGGAAACCGATCAGTATAAACACACCCACCAAATTATCATTGCCATGGTAAGCGTCGGGTATTAAGTGTAAAACAGTTATGCCAAAAAGATAAGCCCCGCTAAAAGCAAGCACCAGTTTAAGCATTTTGTGGTTATCGCCTTTGAAAAGAAAAACGGCTAATCCGCCGCATGAGGCACTTAAAAACAATATTAAAACTTTCCAGATCTCCATTAAAAGGCAGGTTGTATTTTTTTAAACAGATAAGCAAACAGGATACCCACTAATGAACCGTAAATGGCGCCACAGATCACATCCACCGGAAAATGAACACCAACATATACCTGTGCAAAACAGATCAGCGATGCCCATAAAATTGCCCCAAACCAAATCCAGCGCCATTTTTTTCCAAAAACGAGGGATAAAAATATAGCCATTGCGAAGTGGTCGGTAGCGTGTGTTGAGGGGAAACTATAACCCGACCCACAGGGAACACGGTTTATATCAGTAAGACCAACTACGGGGTCGCGGCAGGGGCGCAGGCGTTTAACATTATACTTAATAATGCTTGCGCTGGTAAAATCAGCAAAGCCTGCGGTGGTAGCCAGCAGCACAATAATGATTGCACCCACCTTTCTATATCGCCACAAACAAAAAACGATAATAAAAATATATAGCGGAATCCAGAATCTGGGGTTACGAAACCAAGGCATCACCAGGTCGAAAAACGGGTTCGAGAGGTCATGGTTAATAAAGTAAAATAAATGCCGGTCGAGTTGTAAGATGTATTCGGGCATTGATAATTATATATGCTATGGTTTTGGCCCAAAGTTATCAAATACTTTAAAACAACTTTTAACGCCGTGCAGTTAATTCCCCAAAATCAATATATAGTTTACAAATAACATACACTTTAGATTCACTTTATAACGCTTTAACTGCAAACAAAAAAAGCTTTTTGGCGACTTATCAACTAATATTCACTAATTAAGAACGCTTAAAAACTACATAATTTGTACACTGCTATTGGTTAAATATTTTACTTTTGTTACACAAAAAACCACAACAAATTTGACACTTATAAAATCAATTTCGGGTATACGCGGCACCATTGGTGGCGCCGTTGGCGATGGTTTAACACCGCTGGATATTGTAAAATTCACCTCGGCGTATGGTGCCTGGGCTGTTCAAAAATCGGGGATAAAAAAAATTGTTGTAGGCCGTGATGCCCGTTTATCAGGCACAATGGTAAACAACCTGGTTATCGGTACTTTACAAGGACTGGGCATTGATGTTATTGATCTTGGTTTATCAACTACGCCTACTGTTGAGCTGGCTGTTACCGGCGAACAGGCCGCAGGGGGGATAATTCTTACCGCGAGTCATAATCCTAAACAGTGGAACGCGCTGAAACTCCTGAATGCTGATGGGGAATTTATAAATGATGCCGATGGAAAAGAAGTATTGGCGATTGCCGAAAGCAGCGATTTTAATTATGCTGATGTAAATGACCTGGGCAAGGCAACCCAGGATAACAGCTGGTTGCAAAAGCATATAGATCTTGTGCTGGCCCTGCCTTTAGTTGATGTTGACGCTATCAGGAAAGCTGACTTTCATGTAGTTATTGATTGTGTTAACTCAACCGGTGGTATTTTTATACCTGCTTTATTAAAAGCCCTTGGTGTAGCTACCATTCATAAATTATATTGTGAGCCCGATGGCAACTTCGCGCATAACCCGGAACCGTTACCAGAAAACCTTACCGCATTATCAAAAGAAGTTTTAAATAAACGAGCGCATTTAGGCATAGCGGTCGATCCGGATGTTGATCGTCTTTGCTTTGTTTGTGAGGATGGCAATATGTTTGGCGAAGAATACACCCTGGTGGCTGTTGCCGATTACGTGTTACAGCATAATTTAGGTAACACGGTATCCAACCTGTCATCAACCCGTGCCCTGCGCGATGTAACAGAAAAAGCTGGTGGTGAATACCATGCCTCGGCTGTGGGCGAGGTGAACGTAGTTAACAAAATGAAAGAAGTTAACGCGGTTATTGGTGGTGAAGGCAATGGTGGAATAATCTACCCCGAACTGCATTACGGCCGCGATGCTTTAGTCGGTATCGCCTTGTTTTTAACCCATTTGGCTAAGTATGGCAAGTCGGTTTCAAACCTGCGCCGGTCGTACCCAGGTTATTTTATCTCAAAAAATAAAATAACCCTAACCCCCGAAATGGATATAGATGCTCTTTTAATTAAAGTAGAAGAGAAGTACAATAAGCAGCCGCACTCAACAATTGATGGTCTGAAAATAGAATTTGATAAAGAATGGGTACATTTGCGTCGTTCAAACACTGAACCGATTATCCGTATTTACTCCGAAGGCAACTCAGAAACCGTTGCAAACGGCCTGGCAAATAAGATAATCGCAGATATTAAAGAAATTTTACAAGTTAACTGACCCATTTGTTGAATTACCGGATTAATGAATTACTGATCGAGGGATCAGTTTTAATTCAATAATTCAGTAATTTAATAAATCAATAATTACTATAACGATGCGTGTTTATTTTGATAATGCTGCTACAACGCCGCTTGATCCGGAAGTTTTAAAAGAAATGTATAAGGTGATGGAAAACCATTATGGCAACCCATCGTCAATCCACTCGCATGGCCGTGAGGCACGTACACTGATTGAAAGATCGCGCAAAACCATAGCTAACCTGCTGCATACTTCGCCTGCCGAGATATTTTTTACATCAAGCGGTACCGAGGCCGATAATACCGCAATACGTTGTGGTATTGCCGATCATAAAATTACACATGCTATAACCAGCCATATTGAGCACCATGCTGTATTGCACACGCTGGAGGCCATGGAAAAATCAGGTATCATAAAATTGAGTTTTGTGAATGTTGATAGCAAAGGCAACATTGATTACGATCACCTGGAAACCCTGCTTAAGGATAACGAGCGTAGCTTTGTATCTATCATGCATGCCAATAACGAGATAGGTACATTATCAGACATGAACCGTATTGGCGACCTTTGCGAAGCCTATAATGCCATATATCATTGCGACACGGTACAAACCATGGGCCATTATCAACATGACCTGAGTAAGCTTAAAACGCACTTTTTAGTTTGCGCCGGCCACAAACTGCACGGGCCAAAAGGGGTAGGTTTTTTACATATCAACCACCGCATTAAAATAAAACCATTTATATATGGCGGTGCCCAGGAACGCAATATGCGCGGTGGCACCGAAAATATTTATGGCATAGTTGGCCTGGCCAAAGCGCTTGAAATAGCTTATGCCGAAATGGAGCAGCACCAGGCACACATCCAGGGCTTAAAATCATACATGCATGGTAGATTGATAAGCGAAATACCTGGTGTAAATTTTAACGGCGAAACCGATGCCGATAAAAGCTTGTATACAGTGCTTAATGTAGCTTTCCCTGAAATGGAAATGGCTGATATGTTGTTGTTTAACCTGGATATATCAGGGATCTCTGCTTCAGGTGGCAGTGCCTGCAGTTCTGGTACCGATATTGGTTCGCATGTGCTTACGGCTATTGGGGCAAGCTCATCAAGACCTTCAGTCAGGTTTTCTTTTTCAAAATATAACACCAAGGATGAAGTGGATTTTACCGTTGCCAAGGTAAAGGAACTTTGTTTGGTTAACGCGTAAGTTTTACGCTCCATCAATCTGTAAAGCCAGGGAAATCGCTTTTAAAATTAAGTTAAAACTTTCACCATAGCGATGGTTTCAAACCCATCGTTATTTGCCAATATGCTGTGCCAAACAGTTTTATTTAATAGCTTTTCCTGGCGTTTGACCCTTAAATAATTAAAAAGCTATTTCCCTGTTGTAAAGCCCCATAGTTGAAACGCTACACCCGCATAGTAATGGGATCACCTGCACGTTTGAGATTTTGAGCAGCGAAGCCTAAATAAATCAATCCATACACATAATAAAGAAATATATTTTCTTATTTAGAAAACAAAATGATAATTCTATAGGTTTATTAATTAGTAAAAGTTAAAACCTATGAATACTAAAGAAGAAAAATCCCGGAATAACCAGGATAAAAATCGTAACGATTTCGAACATACAAGCAACTCATTTCCAGGCCAAAAGCGCGATAATCTGAAAAAGAATAAAAATGGCGATAATCCGGATGAAATACCAGAAGAACATGAATCTGATAATGAAGGTTCGGGTTACCATAGCCAGGCCGAAGTTGACCAGCCTAATAAAAGTGCAGATACTTCATATAGTGAACAAATTGACGTAACACCTCCAAATAAAAAAGAATTTCCGTCTGTAGGGCCGGCCAAAACAGATTTTGAAAGTCGCCCGCATGGAAGAACAACAGGCAGGATGGTAGGGCATGAGCCAGGTACAGAGGGAATATAGTACATGTGCACAAAGGAAATCCTTAAATACCAGGATATAATATTTGTTAAATTTTCCGGATTATAAAATACCTTACCAGGTCAAAATCCGAATACGCTTTTTTTATAATAAATTGGATAATAAAGAGTTAAATTAGTGTAAAGGTTTATGACGACGAACTGAAACCTCGCATATGATCAGGACGCCCTGACTTAACAACGACTGAATGCCATGGTCATGAACCCCGGGTACTACAGCAATGTTTAGTACAGCTAATATTTTAAACCAAAATATAGAGGAGGACAAGATCATGAACAATTATGGAACACCTGGTAGAAATCAGGGTAACAGTATGGGGATGACGGGAGGCAACAGGAATGTTGACTTGGGGATTAATCAAAGTAAAAATAATCTTGAAAAGTACGGCCCCAATAGAAAAAATTTAAAGGTTTTGCACGAAGATGGCAGCTTTGCTGATCTTCCTGATCGTGATATACCGGGAGCCGGTGCACAAAGCGGTTCGATAACAAAATAGCTCGCTGCTTTTAATAAACAACAAAGGCTACCTGAAATGGGTAGCCTTTGTTGTTTATATTGTATTGAAGAAAACTAATTTTTCATCATTTTCAAAAACGAAGCTAATTTTTCCTTCATTTCCCTTCTGTCGACTATAAAATCAAGAAAACCATGTTCCTGGACAAATTCGGCAGTCTGGAAACCTTTAGGCAAATCTTTCTTGATGGTTTCTTTAATAACTCTCGGGCCGGCAAAGCCAATCAGCGCGCCTGGTTCGGCTATGTTAATATCCCCAAGCATAGCGTAAGAAGCTGTTACACCGCCGGTTGTAGGGTCGGTAAGTAAAGATATATAAGGGATTTTAGCTATTGATAATAAAGCCAGCTTGGCTGATGTTTTAGCCATCTGCATTAGTGAAAACGCGGCTTCCATCATTCTTGCACCACCGGATTTTGAGATCATCAGGAAGGGGATTTTATGGGCAATACTATAATCAATGGAGCGTGCAATTTTTTCACCCACAACAGATCCCATCGAACCACCAATAAAGTTAAAATCCATACAGGCAATTACAATGTCCTGGCCGTCAATTTTACCTACACCGGCACGTATGGCATCTTTTAAGCCCGTTTTGAACTGGGTTTCGGTAAGCCTTTCTGTATATTTTTTAGTATCCTCAAAGTGCAGGGGATCGCCTGATGTAAGATTTTCAAAAAGTTCTGTAAACTCATTGTCATCAAACAGAACCGAAAAGTATTCTTTTGAACCTATGCGAAGGTGAAAGCCACAGTAATGGCAAACATATTGATTTTCAACCTGCTCAGAATAATGCAAGGGTTTTTTACAATTGGGGCATTTATTCCAGATACCATCAGGGGTTTCTTTCTTTTCCTCAGTAGTCGTAATTATCCCTTTCAACTCTCGTTTAAACCACGCCATATCTATATCTAACTCTTTCAATTGACTGCAAAGAAACGAAAAATATTAGAAACAGTTCAAAAATGAAATGCTAATAAATTCATAAAAATAATTAATAAACAATCAGTCCGATCAATATGATAAAAAAAGCATTCAAAGCTACCAGGGATTGCGCCTAATAACCATACCAAACTATAATGACTTACCCTTAAACAGTTTTTTAAAATTGACTAACAATAGTATAGAAATAATTAATTAAAGTATTTCAATTGCCGTTTTTTACTACTAATATTATACCTAAATTAACCTAAATCCTTAATTATATGGCTACCGATAATCTGGTACTTGTTTTTGTTCACGGCTGGAGCGTTACCAACCTTGATACGTACGGAAGCCTTCCGATACGTTTGCAGGCTGAAGCAAAAAAGATAGACGCAAATGCAATAGTTAAAGATATTTATCTTGGGCAATACATTAGTTTTCATGATGAAGTTCAGCTTCATGATATCGCCAGGACATTTGAAACCGCCGTTAACGAACAGCTGGCAGAGGAATTAGCCAACAATAACCGGTTTGTTTGCATTACACACTCAACCGGCGGGCCGGTGGTAAGGGAATGGTGGGATACCTATTATAATAGAAAAGGCACACTAACTTGCCCGATGAGTCATTTGATCATGCTTGCGCCTGCCAACTTCGGCTCGGCCCTGGCGCAGCTGGGCAAGGGTAAAATAAGCCGGTTAAAATCATGGTTTGAAGGAGTGGAGCCCGGTCAGGGAGTACTTAACTGGCTTGAGCTTGGCAGCAACAAGTCTTGGGAGCTTAATAAAAAATGGATCAGGGGCGAGGGAGGAGAAATAAGCGAAAAAGGTTTTTTCCCTTTTGCTATAATCGGGCAATCCATAGACAGGGAATTTTATGATAACCTCAATTCTTACACCGGCGAATTAGGTTCTGATGGGGTAGTAAGATCGGCTGCTGCCAATTTAAATGCTAATTATGTAAGTGTGAAACAAGGAGCTATTACATTTACAGGCGGCGAATATGTTACACAGGAGATGATTGTTGAATATAAAGCGGCCCCTCAATCAGCTTTCAGGATAGTACCTCAAAAATCCCATTCGGGTACAACTATGGGGATCATGGCAAGTCCCAAAGCTACCTCCGCCGGCGATTCAGTTGAAACCGCCGAATTAATAGATGCCATATTAAGTTGTATTGCCGTTAAAAATACTGATGATTACAATGCTTTAATACAAACCTTTAACGCAGCAACTTTAGCGGTGCAGGCTAAAGAATTGGTAGAGAAGGTAGAAAGCGGGCCTTTTGCACTTTTCAAAAGATATTTTATTCATGACAGGTTTTCGATGGTAATCTTTCGGATTCACGATTCTGAAGATTATGCTATAAAAGATTATGATCTTATTTTTACTGCCGGCGACGATGATAATCCCAATCACTTACCCGAAGGTTTTTTTGTAGACAGGCAACAAAACAGGCTGTCGCCAGAAACGGTGACGTATTTTGTAAATTATGATGTTATGAACTATTCTGCACCCGTTAATGATGATGGCCATGAAATACGTGCCGAGCAAAAAGGGGTAGATAAGTTGGGTATATTAGTTAATCCGCGCCCTGATAATGGTTTTGTACGGTATGTGCCTTTTAAAATAAAAGCTGATAACGAATTTTTTAAAAATGTAATTAAACCTAATAGTACTACGCTTATAGACATTTGCCTGCAACGCGTTGTAAGTAAAGAGGTATTCAGGTTAATTCCTCATGCTGGCCCAATGCCGGTGGATAAAGATTTCAGCGACATTGACCCTGGTTTTGAAGTTGCAGAATAATTGGCTGATCAATTATTAACAATTCTTTAAAAACTTTATTTTATATTGAATTTACAACAAAGGGGTATAATTTTTATTAAATAGAACCTTTTTGGTTTTTAAATTCCATTTTTACTACCGTTTTAATATACTTTACCAGTTTTGCCGAACAAAATGGTAGTATTCAATGATTAATAACAAGATTTCTTATCAAAAACAAAGAAATTTTATAACTTCGAGGCCCAAATAAAAGCTCATGGATTTAAAAAATTATAAAGGTGTTCTGCACGGCGATCAAGTGCAGGAACTATTTGAAGCAGCTAAAAAGCATCAGTTTGCTTTACCGGCAGTAAACGTTATTGGTACAAATACCATTAATGCAGTTATGGAAACAGCTAAGCTGGTAAATTCTCCTGTTATTATTCAGCTATCAAATGGCGGTGCGCAATTTTATGCCGGCAAATCATTAGATAATTCAAAATTGCAAGCCTGTATTTTAGGTGGTGTATCTGCTGCAAAGCACGTTCACTTACTGGCGGAGCATTATGGTGTAGCTGTTATTTTACATACCGACCATGCTGCTAAAAAGTTATTACCATGGATTGACGGTTTATTAGAGCACGGTGAAAAATTCTTTGCCGAAACAGGTAAGCCTCTTTTCTCATCTCACATGCTTGATCTTTCTGAAGAGCCTTTGGAAGAAAACATCGAGATTAGTGCCAAATACCTGGAGCGTATGGCTAAAATGGGTATGACACTGGAGATTGAATTAGGTGTAACAGGTGGTGAGGAAGACGGCGTTGACAACTCTGATGTTGACAGCTCACGTTTATACACTCAGCCAGAAGAGGTTTCTTATTCATATGAGCACCTTTTAAAGGTTAGTCCGCGTTTTACAGTGGCGGCTGCCTTTGGTAACGTACATGGTGTTTACAAACCTGGTAATGTTAAACTACAACCGGTTATTTTGCATAACTCACAGGAATATGTAAAGGAAAAATTTAATTTAACCGACGATAAACCTATCAACTTTGTATTCCACGGTGGTAGTGGTTCGAGCCAGGAAGAGATTCGCGAAGCTATTTCATACGGTGCAGTAAAAATGAACATTGATACCGATATGCAATGGGCTTACTGGGAAGGTATTAAAGATTACTACAAATCAAAAGAAGGTTACCTGCAATCGCAAATTGGCAGCCCCGAAGGTGAAGATTCTCCAAACAAAAAATATTACGATCCACGCGTTTGGTTGCGTAAAGGCGAAGAGAACTTTGTTAAAAGGCTTGCAGCAGCTTTCGAAGATCTTAATTGCATCGACGCGACGAGCAAATTATAATATTCATTAAAAATTAACAAAGCGCCTGTACATTTGTTGTACTGGCGCTTTGTTGCATTATACAAAGTGATCCCCAAAACTTAAAAACCTGTTTATGATGGTAAAGATCGCTAAAGAGAAAAAGAATTTATTTGAAAGGTTTGCCAATTGGGCAACTATCGCTACGGGTAGTTCGGCAGCATTTTTAACTGCCATTACTATAATTATTGTATGGGGTATAACAGGTCCGATATTTAAATACTCGGATACCTGGCAACTCATCATCAATACCGGCACCACTATTGTTACCTTCCTGATGGTTTTTTTGATACAAAAATCACAGAATAAAGATTCAAAGGCTATCCATTTAAAACTTAATGAACTGCTGGCCTCGCACCAGGGAGCAAGTAACCGGATGGTTGATGTTGAAAACCTTACTGAGGTTGAGCTTGATCATCTGCACAAGTTTTACGCACAGTTAGCCAGCCTGGCACAGCAGGAACATGATATTACCTGTACGCATTCAATTGATGCTGCCGAAGAAAACCATAACACTAAATTAAGCATACTTAAAACAAAACCGCATTATACAAATGCACACAAACTTAAAAGTAGAAAAAGTAACGGAGCAAGCCGATCTTGACAAGGTATTTGCCGTACGCCGGGAAGTTTTTGTAGTTGAACAAAATTGCCCTCCCGAACTAGAGTGGGAGTTTGAAGATGAATCGAACCATTTTTTAGCTACTGTTGATGGCGAAGCTGCGGGTGCGTGCCGCTGGAGAAAAACCGATAAGGGTTATAAACTGGAGCGTTTTGCCGTACTACAAAAATTCAGGGGATTTGGAGTAGGCCAGGCCCTCGTCCAGGCTGTGCTGGATGATTTGCCTGCTGATGCCGTTTATGTGTACCTGCACGCCCAGGTACAGGCAGTATCACTTTATACAAAATTTGGTTTTGAGACTACCGGACCCGAATTTGAAGAAGCCGGGATCAGGCATTATAAAATGATAAGGAAATAATATTTTGTATTGAATTTATAGCTGCGCATTTAGCATAATAATTAAAATCAAACTTTTGATTTTGCCTTGCAACCAATTTCAACCGGGCATCGTCTTGAAGTTAAATTATTATTCTATATACTATGAAAATTCAATTTTACAATTCCTCAAAACAATCAAATTTAAATATCCTGTTTACCTGTTTACTTTGCCTCCTGGTTTTGGGCGGTTTTGCGCAGGATAAAACCAAAACTATCGGGAATAAAGCACGTGAAGGCTCGGCAAACAATTCCTATTCTGCTGTAAAAGGTGCGCAGGTAGGTATCAGGATGAGTGCTGGCCGTAAACCGGTACAATTGCTTAAGCTCAATTTTCATGCTGATAGCTACGCAAGCGATAGTATTGCTTTTAAAGTGAATGTTTACCAAATGGATGGTAAATTCCCGTTGGATACCAACCTGGTTAATGCCGAAATAAAAGGCCTCATTAAAAAACACGATACAGAAAAACATCAATTGGTAAGTGTTGACCTATCTCCATACAAAATTGATGTTAGGGGCGATATTTTAGTTTCTGTAGAATTTTTAACTACCAAACCTGGGTCCGAGATTAGTTTTGCCTGCGGCTTGTTTAATGGTGGAACATTTCATAAAGACGCAAACAGTGCTAAATGGAAAAAAGTGCCAATAGTTGGGGCCGATTTTAATGTGCTGGTGAAGAAGCTGAAGTAAAATCAAATTAGTGCCGGCAAGCTGCACACCTTGTGTAAGGGGTACCGAAGCAAGTTACCACTAACGTGTTTGCAAAAAAGCCGTTGTCATGCTGAACGCAGTGAAGCATCTATTATTCGCCAGGCTTCTTCGCCCTGTACAGTCTGCGAATAGATCCTTCACTCCGTTCAGGATGACAAACCTATTAAAATCTAAATATACTTCTTACTTACTCAAACAATTCCTGTTCGTCAGTATAATAGGTTTTCCTGGAGCCCTCCTTTATTTTAATCCCGGCACCTTTAGGGCTGTGGGTTTTCCTGGAGTTGTGGATAAGCATAAAATCCCGTACCTCACCATTAATGATATCAGGATTTGATTTAAGGATTGACTTTTCGGCTTCCTTTAAAACCGAGTCGATTGACCTGGTCAAATCACTTAGTTTATCTTCGGGTATTTTATTACTTACCGAAAAAGGGGAGATCCCGGCATGCCAAAGAATCTCGTCGGCATATGCATTACCAATGCCGCGGATAATCTTTTGATCAAGCAATACTGTTTTAATATTGGTTTTTGTTTTGGCCAGCCGGGTTTTCAAAAAATCAGCATTAATATCCATAGCATCCGGCGCTTCCTTCTCTTCGGGATTTAAAGTGGGGTTAGCTATGCCCTGGAAATCGGTAAGCACCAGGCCGGTATCGTCATTAAAATGCAGTTCGATAATAGGGTATTTATTATCGTTCCTGCCTTCAAACAAAAACAGTTTGCCATGAAGCATCAGGTGCAACGCCAGGATATCTCCTTTGCTGAATTTAAAGTAAAGTTCTTTTCCTTCGCGGTAAACTTTATCCAGCGTTTGGCCTTCAAGCGTATCCTTAAGTTCTTTATGGGTGACATTCAGTTTTTTAGCATTAACAATAACTACTTCCTTAACGGCTTTGCCGGCAAGTTTTTTATTGAGGTTATGGCTGAATGCCTGGAGATCTGGTAATTCGGGCATGGTTAATGATTTTAATTTTTAACCAAATATAAACGGATAAGTTTTAGTTTACAGGCTAATCTCCACTTGCCCTGCCAAAACCTACTGTATCTCTATACATCTGGGGTGAAACATCGGCGTTGGTTTTAAAAAAACGACTGAAATAATATTCATCATTGTAACCCAATTCCCATGCAATCTCTTTTATAGGCTTATTGGTTAAGTACAGTTCACGCTTGGCCTCGATGATGATACGTTCGGCTATAAGGTTGCTGATTGTTTTGTTAAAATGGGTTTTTGTGATCCGAGCCAATGCTTTTGCCGAAATATTTAGCATGTCGGCATAATTACTTGCGCTATGTTTGGTTTTATAATGTACTTCGATGGCCTCCTGCAAATTCTGCAGTATAAAGGGCTCCTTATTCACATCATCCGGATGCCGATCCAACTCCTGCTGTTCGGCTTTTAAGCGGGATGCCGTAATCAGGAAAATTTTGAGGTACGAAACAAGGATCTCAAATTGGGCTAAGCCCTTATTTTGCATTTCGGCCCTTATCTGATTAATAACTATATTAAATGTAGCCGCGCTAACTGAATCGATCCTGACATAAGGCGGATGATAGATATTATCAAACAAAATACCGCTGCATGATACCTCTTTGTGATGTTTATGGATACAAAAAAAATCGGGGTGAAACTGGATAGCGACCCCGCTTATTGATTGGTTTGTAGATAACATAAACGGCTGATATGGAGTAAATGCCAGGAGCGTATTCTCCTCAAAATCATATTCCGAAAAATCTGATTTTAACTTACCAGCGCCTTCTTTTATCCAGATTACCGAAAAATAATTATTTCGTTGTAAATGATCGAAATAACTGTTATTCTCAAATAAAAATAATTTAAACGCAAGGTTACCGCTTACAGGATCAACAAGTATAAAAGTATTTTGCGTATCGGTCATTTATGTAAGGCTAATTGCGCTTTAAGTTCGGCGTTMTCTGTTCGTAGTTTATTAATATACTCATGCTGGGCCATAAACTCATCCTGTATCTCCTCCAATGTATATCTTGGCGTAATATGCTGCGGGCAGTTCCAGTCATGCGCTTTAACTTTTAGCAGGATGATCCGCTCGGGTTTAAATTTATAATCATCCAGGTTAAGCTTATCATATAATTCGGCATTGCCTTCAATACTTAAAATACTTGCTTCGGCAAATATCTTTAAACGGGCTTTGGCAGCCTGATTAAGGAGAAACAAAGCCACCTTGTTATGGGTAGCTAAATTTCCTGCCGAGATATATTGTTTGTTACCACTAAAATCAATAAAACCTAAAGTTTCATGATCCAGTACTTTCAAAAATCCCTTAGGCCCACCCCTAAACTGGATATAAGGATAACCACTTTCGCTTATGGTTGCCATATAAAAGTTATCCTGGTGAGCTATAAAATCTTCTTCGCTTTCGGTAAGGCCATCGGTATATTTAAATTCCTCCTGGCGGTTATAACTGGCCCGGCTGCCGTAGCGTTCCTGGAAATCTTTAACAGCGCCTGTAAAGGCAATTTGTGAGTAATTCATAATAAAATCGTTTTAAAACAATTTACGCTCGGCTTCGGATATAGGCATATCGTTAATACTGGCATATCGTTTTTGCATGTAGCCATGCTCATCAAACTCCCAAAGCTCGTTACCATAACTGCGGTACCATTGTCCGTTATAGTCATGCCATTCATACTCAAACCTTACAGCCATACGATTTTCGCGAAAGCCCCAAAGTTCTTTTTTAAGCTTATAATCCAGCTCTTTTTCCCACTTGCCTTTTAAAAACTTTTTCACCTCCTCACGTCCGTTTATAAAATCGGTACGATTACGCCATTCGGTATCAATGGTGTAGGCAAGGCTAACCTTTTCGGGGTCACGGGTGTTCCAGGCATCTTCTGCGGCCTGTACTTTTTGCAAGGCAGTTTCCATATTAAAAGGTGGCAGTGGATAGCGTTTGTTTTCCATGATTTTTTAGATTAAAAGGAGTGAAGACCAAAGATAAAGGACAGTTATAGAAAGCTACATCATATAACCGTCTTTTTCTGTCCTTTCGTTCTATCTTTTTTTCTTGTTTGCTTAATTATGCCTCAACGGAGTTATATGAATTTACAACCGGAAAGTCGATGTCAGTTTTGGCGGTGTTATTGAGATAGTTGGTCAAAACATTTAATGCTACGTGGCCAACAATTTCGCCTATTTCGCCATCGGTAAAGCCCGCAACTTTTACGGCTTCCACATCTGCATCATTAACCAGGCCTTGCTTTGAGGTTAGCACTGTAGCAAATTTTAAAGCAGCGGTTGTTTTCGCGTCCTGGCTGTTTGCGTTACGGGCATTGGTCAAGGCAGCTGCATCAATATGCACCAATTTTTCGCCGATATAAGTATGCGCAGATAAGCAGTAATCGCAATTGTTTTTTTCGGATACAGCCATGGCCAGCAGTTCGCCGGTTTTTGCGCCAAGTTTGCCGTGCGCCAATGCTCCGCTAAAGTTAAGGTAACCTTCCAGCAAGGCAGGTGAGTTACCCATGGTACGCATCATGTTTGGTACCACACCCAATTTACTTTGTATAGCGTTAAATAATTCTTTTGTTTTGCCTGTAGCTTCTTCAGGACTTAATGCTTTTAAACGTGCCATTTTTGTAATTTTTTTTAGTCGTTATTGACAATACAAATTTGCACAGCCCAGCTGTCTGGTAACATGGATGAATTTCGTTAATACATGGACAATTTTCCCGGCGATTTATGAAAAGAATTTGTAATACCTTTTAGCAGCCATCTCCACAGCCTTTGCCTGAGCCTTATTGAGCTTGCCATACAGGTTAAAGCTGATATCAATGCTTTTGGTTTTAATGGTTCGTTTCCAGTTGCCTGCAACCTGGTTATCAACAACAATTACCGGATCAAAAATTACATGCCTGGCCTGCACTAAGTACCTGGGGTTAACTAAAGCGTCTCTATGTTTATAGGCAATGGCAAACTCATCAAAGGCGGGTAATAAATAAGCTTTGGGTTTTACAGGAATAATGTCAGTATTACCCGGCATCCAATATGTTTTACCGGCAATAACTTCGCTAATGAGTTGCCCTTTGGTATTTTGCAACCCTATATCCGCATCAGCAATGGTAAGTCCCGACCAATTGGCAAAGTCATGTACAGTAGCCGGTCCGCGGCTGTTAAAATAACCGGTTGCCAGCCTGGTTAATGCTTCTTCATGTGCTAAAGCCGGAGTTGCCGGGGCCCGTTCATCAAGCAGGGCATAGGTAAATTGTTTGCCAATCCGGCCACCACTGCAAATAACAGCATCAAGTTCTGCATGCATCAGGAGTATAGTTAACCGCAAATCATCAGTTGCAATCCCGGCTTGGTTTAACGCTTCTGTAATTTCGGCGCGGGTAAGGTGTTTGTTGCCCTGCATCGCCTTTATCAGTATATCGTTGGTTTTATTGAAGATGGTATTACTAACCTCAAACTTTTTGTACATACCCGCATTAATAGCGTTAATGCGGGGGGCGGTGAGTGCAAGTATCCAACGAATATCAACAGGTGAAACAAAGTGCCATGTGGGCCTAAGCAGGTGGGTACGCAGTATTTTCCCCTCGGTTATGGCTTTTTCAATTACAGCTTCATTCGCATTTTGCGTTCTTAAACCAACAGCCCATTTTGCGCCGGCATAGTCCTGGGCCTGCATGGCTACCATATGTTTTACAACACCCGCGGGCTCATTAAAGTGCGGATTGCTGATGTGTTGGTTAAACAAGCGCAAACCGGCTAAATGATCATCTTTCATGGTTGATAGTGCGTAAATATATCACGTAGTAATTACAACAAAAGAATCCTGCTAAAAATCGTGGTACAAATTCCTGAACGAGCTTCTTAGCCCAAAAGTTAACAGTGTGGTTTTGTTGTCAATTAAGCTATTATGTTCTTTACGGTATAAACCGCTTAGTTCAAAACGGAGGTTGTATTTAGGATTTATAAGAAAGGACACTGTGCCTTCTGCATAATATAAGTTGGTACTTATTCCCTGGCCTATGGTTGTGGTGGTATTATCTGCAGGTACAAAAGGTTTGGTTACAATTTTACCATTGTTGATAACAGTAGTGGCATCAAGTCCGTATTTTGCATAGTTTAACTGTCCCTGGAGGTCTATCCTGCCAAAAGAGTAATTCAGGATACCCAAAAGCTCCCTGAAGTTTGCACCATAAGGATGCGCCAGCGGATCGCCATAAAAAGCGTAACTGCTAATGGAATTTGTATTTTGGTAAGTATAAGGTTTAACCGTATTAAACTCGAAAATATAATTAAAGCGTTTAACCTCAAGCAGATCGGCTCCCCGGATACCCACCTGTAAGCCATTGGTATTATCGGCATTATTGCCAGAAAAGAAATCGCTGGCTTTAAACCTGTCTAACAATAGCTGTGCATATAAAGCAGTTTTATCAAGAATTTTATACTTACCGGTAAATCCAATCAGTGTATTATCCTTTGGTTGCCGGGATGGACCTAAAGAGCTTGAAAACACTATTGGATTTATAAAATTCAAATCAAAACCACGCCTGTTGCCTGCTGCATCAGCTTCGGGAGATATAACAGCATTAAAGAAACCAAAAGAAACACGATTGCTTACGTTCCAGTCGAGGTAATGAAAAAATGCCCATTTGCGGCGGTTACTGCCAAACGTATCGAATTTATTTTCTTTAATATCTTCAATATAAGCCCAGGCAGCCATGTATTGAACATGCTTGCCTATATTAGCAGTAAGCCTTACCAGGGGCATATTAGCAGCATAATCTGAAAGTAATAAGGAACGATATCCATCACCAATAAACATCTTATCCTCGCCTAAGGTAACATTTAGTTTTTTTGTTATATTATAGGATAGGATAGCTGTAACGTACGACCAATCTGCTGTATTTTTTTTTATACCGTGATAGTTTCTTAAGTATGCTTGTCCTGGTATAAATTGATTTTCATTAACCAAAGTGTTATAATAAGCAGGAAACTTAGCCTGATCTTCAAAAGCACTGGCATAAAATGAAAATTTGGTGCCAATGGTACCACCAAACTGGTAGCCCCTGGTATTTAAATTTGTATTGTATTTTGCAGTAAAGTCTCTTCCGGCTTGAAGGTCCAGTATAACATCTCCGTAAAAAGTATAGTCGGGCTTTTTAACATCAAACAGGTGTTCATTAAATATTTTACGTTCAAGCCAGCTCTTACGATCACTGCTTACCCCAACATTCATTACCGAATCATAAGTATGCTGAATTAAACTATCAATCAAAAATGGGCGCAATGAAGTATGAAATGCGCTTTTTGTTGAATAAATATCGGCATTGAACTTTTGATAAAGCTGGTAAGAGTTAGGCAAATAAGTAGATTGGGCCATGCTCAATTGCACCGAGAACAGGATGATCCCGGCCAACAAAAATGTTTTTCTGAAAGTAAAGAAGTAGAGTTTTTGCATTGCGACAAAATAAGTATTATTTATTGTAAGATAAAAATATCATTTCTAACAGATTTTGGTATGAGGACTAAACTCCGTTATTATTTTCTTATAGTATTTTAAAAAAACTCATTCAGCCTAACAGCTCTCTGCCCGGTAAATCTTCAGCCCAAAAAAGTTAATAATTGTTAAATTTGACATCATCAAGCGGTTTTTTTTAAATAAACTATAAAAATCATGATATTTGCCCGCGCGATAAAACCATATACCATATATATTAAATGCAGTACAAAAAAATCAATAATCTTTTAGGCTGGCTTTGCTTTGTTATAGCTTCTGTAACCTACATCTTAACATTAGAACCTTCCGTAAGTTTTTGGGATTGCGGTGAATTTATTTCATGCGCCTACCGCTTACAGGTAGCCCATCAGCCCGGATACCCGGTATTTGCTATGCTGGGCAAGTTATTTTCCCTTCTTTCCATGGGCGATAATACTAAAGTTCCTTATTTTACCAATATGGGTTCGGCAATTGCAAGTGGCGCTACCATTATGTTTTTGTTTTGGACAATTACCGCATTGGCAAAAAAGTTACTATTGAACAAGCGCGATGATGTGGTTGACCAAACAAACCTTATCCTGATCATGGGAGCGGGGCTTGTAGGTGCACTGGCATTTACTTATACCGATACTTTTTGGTTCTCGGCTGTTGAAACCATAGTGTTTGCCTTATCGTCATTGTGTACCGCTATTGTATTTTGGGCCATATTAAAATGGGATGCCCATGCCGACGAAAAAGGCGCTGATAAATGGCTGATTTTTATAGCCTATGTTATTGGCTTATCAATAGGTATTCACCTGCTTAACTTACTAACTATACCGGCACTGGCCATAGTTTATTTTTTCCGCAGGAGCAAAAAAATTACTGTTGGTAATGGTATACTGGCTTTCCTGGCCGGTATTGTTATACTTGGACTGGTACAGTATGGCGTTAGGGGATACACCATAAAATTTGCTGCATATTTTGATCTTTTCTTTGTAAACACCTTAGGGCTGGGTTTTGGTACCGGCGCATTTTTCTTTATATTATTGATCGTGGCTGCATTAGTTGCCGGCATAGTGTATAGCATTCGCGCTAAAAAACCTGTTTTAAACCTTGCCTTGTTATGCTTGGCCTTTATTTATTTTGGTTATGGATCATTTGCGTACATTCCTATCAGGGCTACAGCAAATCCCGATTTAAATAACTCCCATCCCGACAACGCGTTTGTACTTTATGGTTACCTAAACAGGATTCAATACGGTGAAAATCCATTATTAAACGGCCAGTATTATGATGCAAAGGTTGTTGAGCAAAAAGAGGGCAGCATTATTTACCGTAAAGGAAAAACTAAATATGAAAACGCGGGCCGTAAGGTCGAGACCGTATATGACCATACCACCTTTCTTCCGCGTATGTACAGTACAGATCCGCAGGATGTTCAGTTTTATAAAGACTGGTTACGCATTCCTGACGGGCAGGCACCTACAATGGTTGATAACCTGAAATGGATGTTTAGCTGGCAAATGTACCAAATGTACTGGCGCTATTTTCTATGGAATTTTGTTGGCCGCTATAACGATGCAGACGGACAGCAAAGTACCGAAAATATTGATGGCAACTGGACATCCGGTATTATGGATGGAAGCCGGCACCTGCCAAAATCTGTAGTTAATGCGCCTACTTATACACCATTATATGCGCTGCCGCTACTAATAGGCTTTATTGGAGCTGCTTACCATTTTACCCGCAAAAAGAAAGACGCATTGGTTGTGCTGCTACTTTTCTTCTTTACCGGGCTGGCCATTGTGATGTATGTGAATCAGCCAAGTGTACAACCCCGTGAGCGTGATTACTCTTATGTAGGTTCCTTTTACGCCTTTGCTATTTGGATTGGCCTGGGCGTGATTGCCATTGCCGAAAGTGCGCGAAAGTTTTTGGATGGCCGTACTGCGGCAATTGGGTCGACGGTTATTTGTATACTGGTTGCCCCGGTATTATTAGCCAGCAAAGAATGGAAAGCTCATGACCGGTCGACCAAAATGACTCCGCATGATATGGCATATAACTACCTGATATCGTGCCCTAAAAATGCTATTTTGTTTACTTATGGTGATAATGACACCTACTCTTTATGGTATGATCAGGAAGTTGAGGGCATAAGGCCTGATGTACGTATAGTGAACTTAAGCTTGTTTACCGGCGATTGGTATATTCGCCAGATGCAGGGTAAAATGAACCAATCGGAACCATTGCCTATCACTATGCCTTTTGATAAGTATAAAGAGGGGGTAAGGGATGCTATTTACTACAGCGACCGTAAATTAGACGGTCCGCAGGAAGTAAAAGAAGTGTTTGATTTTATAACTTCTGATAATAAAGCAGCCCAGGTAGAATATCAAAGTGGAGATTTTGGCAATTATATGCCGACGAAAAACCTGAAGATTACTATTAATCCTGATGAAGTGGTTAAAATGGGTGTTGTTACCCCGGAACAGAAAAGCAAATTAACTACCAGTATGGAATGGAAATTTCCGCCAAACTATATAACTAAAGAGAACCTGGCCATGCTGGATATCCTGGCGCATAATAACTGGAAAAGGCCTATTTGCTTTACTACCACCATCGGAAACGAAAATTTGATTGGCTTACAGCCGTACCTGTACAAAGAAGGGTTTACGTATCATTTAATACCATTCCAGAAGGATACAACCATACGCGATCAGTTAAGCAAAACAAACACCTTGGTGATGTATGATAACGTAATGAACAAGTTTAAATTTGGTAATTTTAAAACAGCCAAGTATCTTGATCATGAATCAACATCTATGTTTTACCCGGTAATGATCACCACATTTAGCGATCTGATCCAGAACCTGATGAAAGAAGGCCATAACGACCTGGCATTAAAAGTTCTGCATAAATACGACCAGGAAATGCCGGATATCAATCCTTACATAGATATAGCCGGACGTAAAATATTTTTAGCCCAGATGGCTTTCCAATTGAATGATGTGGTATTGGGCACTAAACTGGTGAATAATATTGATGACTATGTGGTTGATCAGCTTGATTATAACTATCATTTATTATCATCCAACGGCAGCGGTTTAAGTACGCGTGATGTACAAATCAGCTTGCAGGTGCTAAACGGGATGAGTGATTTTATGAAAGAGAATAACCAAACAGGATTATTTAAAAAGTTCGACGGCCAGCTAAAGGATTACGTTAAAAAGTTTTCACCATTATTGGGCGGACAACAGCCATAAAAGAGCCTGACACGAAGGGTCTTTGATTTTCAGGTTAATATAAAAATGGAAGCTTTCGCACCGGAGGCTTCCATTTTTTTTAAAACTCACTCAGCTTTGAAGAAGGTTAGGGTGAGGCTAAATATTAAATAAAAATAAATAAAGTCGGCTTCTTTATTTATTTTCATAGCCGGTATGCAAAAACGTTTAAAACTACATTTCATCTTTCCGGTTTGCCTTTTATTTTTATTTAAGTAACAACTACCCGATTTATTAATGGAAACAAGATTTGAAAAGTTATCAACTGTAGTTTACCTTGTTTTAAAGTAAACCTTAAGTAATAATTAGGCCCATAATTTTTATTAAACTGTTAATAAAGATTTTTAGAATAAATTTGACTAACAATTACCCAAAACAAATGAAATTTCAACAACTATTAGAAGAGGTAAAACAGTACGTAACATCCTATTTTGATGCTTACCAGGATCCCGAACTTATATATCATAACATTAAACATACTAAAGATGTAGTTGCTGCAGCCATTAAAATAGCCAACCATTACCAGTTAAGCGATGAGGACTTTTTTGTGGTGATATCGGCCGCGTGGTTTCATGACACAGGTTATTTTACAGATAGGGCTGATCATGAGGCAAAAAGTATAAGTATTGCTGAGCATGAATTGAAACAATTAAAGGTAGCACAGCCCGTAATAAATAAAATTAAAGCCTGTATCCTGGCTACCGAAATGCCGCAGAAGCCAATAGGCTTGCTCCAGGAAATTTTATGTGACGCCGATTTGTTTCATTTGGGAACCGACGATTTCATGGAAAGAAGTAAAATGGTGCGCAAAGAGATAGAGACAGTAAAGCATATAACACTTGATAAAGATGAATGGCGTGCGCGCAGTATAGAGCTGTTGCAATCGCACCAGTTTTTTACCGATTATTGCCGCCTGCTGCTTGGCGATCAGCAGCAAAAAAATCTTGATAAGCTTTTAGAGAAACAAGGCCGGGTGCAAGATAAAGCGCCCGCTACACCGCCTGCAGAAAATAATACAATCGCTGCAGAAGAAAACGCTGTTATAACAATTGATGACAGCAAAGCCGATAGCGAAAAGCATGGCAAAAAGCACAAAAATGATAAGCCCGAAAGAGGTATCGAAACCATGTTCCGCATCAGCTCAAGCAACCACCAGCGGTTGAGCGATATGGCCGACAATAAGGCTCATATCATGATCACCGTAAACTCTATCATTTTATCGGCTATCATTAGTTTGGTACTACGTAAGCTTGACGAGCACTCAAACCTACTGATACCAACTTTCATGCTGCTTGCCGTAAGCTTACTTACCATGACGTTTTCGATACTCGCAACCCGGCCTTCTATCCCGAGCGGATTGTTTACGCATGATGACATTGAAAAGAAAACGGTTAACCTGTTGTTTTTTGGTAACTTTTACCGGATGTCGCTTAATGAATATAGCGATGGAATGATTAAAATGATGGACGATAGCGACTTTTTGTATGGCAGCCTCATTCGCGACAATTATTCGCAGGGCGTTGTACTGGGTAAAAAATACAGGTTGTTGCGTGCTTCTTATAATATATTCATGTTTGGGCTTATTATTTCGGTAGCTGCATTTATTATTTCAACATTGCTGTAAGCAGTAAATTTTATTACTAAACAAATACTGCTATTTATGGATTACTCATTTTTTGACAGGGACCTGAGCTGGCTGCTTTTTAACGGGCGCATTTTAATGGAGGCCGAAAAGGAGGATCTCCCCTTAATGGAAAGGGTAAACTTCCTGTCGATATTTTCGTCAAATTTAGATGAATTTTACCGGGTACGAATGCCGGTTTTACTGGCCCTACATAACCTGGCGAGGCATGGCAACAGCGAAAAGGAAGATGTTTTACTGGAAGCCCAGGAGCTGATAAGCCATCAGCAGCAAAGATTTGGGAAGGTGTTTACGGGCAGGCTTATTCCCTTGTTAAAAGAAAATAAAATCAGCCTCCTTTTTAATGAAACTTTACCCGCTGCTATTGAAGATAAAGCAAGCGAATACTTCTATAGCCAGGTAATGGCCTTTTTGCAGCCTATTGATCTTGCAGACGCAAAAAAAAGCTTTTTCCCCGAAAATAACAGGTTATATTTTTTGGTAAATCTTCGATCTGGAGATGATAAAGAGCGAAATGTAATACTCAATATCCCATCAAACCAGTTACCAAGGTTTTATAGTGTTAGTGCTGATGACGGTCAATACATTGTATTCCTTGACGATATCATTAGGCATAACCTCAATAAGCTATTTAAAAATGAGATAATAAACGGGTGTTATAGCATTAAAATAACCCGCGATGCCGAGCTGGACCTGAAGGACGAATACCAGGGCGACCTATCTGAACAGATCGAAAAACAATTATTAAAACGCGACATGGGTATAGCCACCCGCTTTTTGCACCAGCCCGGTATTCCTTTACGTATCCTGCATTTTATTACAGAAAAGTTTAGTTTGCAAAGCTCAAGCGTGGTTGAAGGTGGCATGTATCATAACCTTAAGGATTTGATGGGGCTGCCGGTTAATAACCCGGCACTGCGTTACGCCCGCTGGGCTCCCATTACAAACAATACCGGTGATGAAGAGGGTTCGTTATTTGATCATATCGAAAAGCGCGATTGCATTTTTCATGCGCCATACCAATCCTACAATACTATACTCCGTTTTTTTAACGAGGCCGCTACCGATGTATCTGTAGATGAAATATATATTACCCTTTACCGTGTAGCCAGCGATTCGCGAATTGTTAACGCGCTCATCAGCGCTGCCAATAATGGCAAAAAGGTAAGGGTTATGGTTGAGCTGAAAGCTCGTTTTGATGAAGCCAACAACATTAAATGGGCAAAAAAAATGAAAGCCGCCGGTGTGGATATCATCTACAGTGATAAAGCCCTAAAGGTTCATGCCAAGGTGGCGCTGGTAAAAAGGCGGATTGATGGCCGCGATAAATATTCGGGATTGCTGGCTACCGGTAATTTTAATGAAAGTACCGCCGCTTTTTATACAGATCATATTATGATGACGGCAAATTCTTTGTTGCTGCGCGAGATGGAATTACTCTTCATTTTTTTATCCAAAGGGAAAAAATCTGCAGAGGGTTATCCCATTGATTTTAAGCATCTGCTGGTAGCGCAGTTTAATTTGCAATCGCGTTTTATTGAATTAATAGACCAGGAAATTAATAACGCGGAACAGGGTTTACCGGCAGCTATCACCATAAAACTAAACAATTTGGAAGAGCGTAAGCTAATTGCTAAATTGTACCAGGCATCACAGGCCGGTGTTAAAATAAGCCTGTTAGTAAGAAGCGTTTGTTGTTTGATCCCCGGCGTTAAAGGTATGAGCGAAAACATTACCATCAGGCGCATCGTAGACCGCTACCTGGAACACGGCCGCATATTTATCTTCCATAACAACGGTGATAAGAAAATATTTCTTGGCTCGGCCGATTGGATGAACCGCAACATTTATCGTCGTATTGAGGTTTGCTTTCCTGTTTATGACGAAAAGATAAAGACCGAAATTTTGCAAATTATTGAGGTGCAATTAAAAGATAATGTACAGGCCGTAATGCTCAATGAGCAATTGCAGAATATAGCAATTAAAGCCAAAACACCTTTGGTACAATCGCAACGTGCTATATATGACCTTTTGAAAGCAATTTAACGATTAAAACTATGCTTAAAGCTATAACTTATTTAACTATATTACTTGTTTCGGCGGGTATCCTCTCGGCTATATCATGTACCGATAAGACTGAAAGCAACCCAAGCAGTAGCCCTAAAGGCTATGATCTGGATAAACCGGTAAAATATAATATGCCCGGTGAACTGCTTGAAATATCGGGCATCACTTTCAATAACGGCAAAAGCGATTCATTATATGCCGAGCAGGACGAGGATGGTAAGGTATTCTATCTCAAGTTAGGGGATAAGCAGGTTAATTACAGCAAGTTTGGTAAAAAAGGCGATTATGAGGATATAGCTATTTGCCATAACCAGGTAATTATGTTGCGCAGTGACGGTGTACTGTTCACTTTTCCGTTTAACCAGGTAAGAAGCAAAGAAATTGCTAACGTACAAAAGCTGGAAGACCTTTTACCTGCCGGTGAATACGAAGGCATGTATGCCGATGAAAAATCGGGCCTGCTTTATATTTTATGTAAACATTGTGCCGATGACCGCACTACCAAAAGCAGCAGCGGCTACATATTAGCCTTGCAGCCCGATGGTACACTTAAGCAAAGCGGAGGTTTCAGTGTTGACGTTAAATCAATTGAGAAGATAATTGAAAAAAAACGGATAAGCTTCCATCCATCAGCATTAACAAAAAACAGTAATACAAACGAGTGGTACATCCTGTCATCGGTTAATAAAATGCTGGTGGTGGCTGATGCCAACTGGAATGTAAAAGCCGTTTACCCACTAAATGCCTCAACATTTAATCAGCCCGAGGGGATAACTTTCGACGCGCAGCATAACCTTTACATATCCAATGAAGGGAGCAAGATTAGTGAAGGTAATGTATTGAAATTTAATTACAGCAAATAACAGCGATGATAAGAAACAAAAAACTGATCCGGATATTTTTCACAATTGTTACTTTTACGACTTATCATCCTTGCTTTGCCCAAAATCCTGATATAGATATTTTAAAGAGCATCAATCCACAGCACCCAACATCCTTATATTGGCGTAATACCAGTAATTCAGTTTATTATGTTGCAGGTGCAGCCACGTTTGGTACATTAATATATGGCTTCGTTACCGATGATGCAACAGCTAAACGTAATGGAATCGAAACCTTTATCAATTTAGGGGCCTCAGTTTTAGTAACGGATATTCTTAAAGTAAGTGTAAATCGTACCCGGCCTGCAGATAGGTATCCAAATGATGTATTTGTACTTTCGCCAACGCATAATCAGTCGTTCCCTTCGGGGCATAGCAGTTTGGCCTTTGCAACGGCTACCACCATATCAATACAATACCATAAATGGTATGTAACTGTACCGGCTTACCTATGGGCATCATCGGTAGGGTATTCCAGGATGTATTTGGGTAAACATTACCCCTCGGATGTGTTAGCTGGTGCTGCAGTAGGTATAGGCACGTCATATGCCGGCCATTGGCTTAACCAGAAACTTTTCAAAAAATCAACATCAACTCACAGCTATCATGAATAAACATTTAACCCTTATTTTTATTTTATTATTGGGCAGGCTTACTGTAATGGCCCAGGACTCGGTTAAATACCGGGTAATACTGATAGGTGATGCCGGCGAAATGGACATGCAGCAGAGCGCCGTTTTAAAACACGCGGCAGGCAGCATCATAAAAAACAAAACCATTGTGATGTACCTGGGCGATAATATTTACCCAACTGGCATGGACTTGCCGGGCAGCAATGAAGAAGAACAAACAAAAAAGATCCTGCAATCGCAATACCAACCTATGCGGGCCAATGGCGCACCGGTTTATTTTATCCCCGGCAACCATGACTGGGATAAAATGGGACCGCAGGGCCTTGCTAAAATAAAGCGCCAATGGCAATACCTTGATGAACAGCAGGATAGTCTGTTGAAGATGATCCCTGCAAATGGCTGCCCCGATCCGGTAGAGATTGATCTCAATGAAAACTTAACCGTTATTGCCTTTGATAGTGAATGGTGGTTATATCAATACAATAAAGATAATACAGGCGCCGAGTGCGACTGTAAAACCAAAGATGATATTATAGATAAGTTTAAGGAAATACTGGACAGGAACCGCAATAAAGTGATCCTGCTGGCATCTCATCACCCTTTCCAGAGTTATGGTACCCATGGCGGTTATTTTTCACTGAAAGACCATATTTTTCCTTTAACTGCGGTAAACAGCGGCTTAATGATCCCGCTGCCGGTAATTGGTTCGCTTTATCCATTTCTGCGGTCATCGTTTCCAAATCCCGAAGACCTGAACCATCCTTTATATAAGGAAATGATCACCCGGATAGACGGCGTTTTTAAAGGTTTTCCTAATATGATCCATGTTGCCGGTCATGAGCATGGCCTGCAGTTTATTAAAGATAACCAGGTACAGGTTGTTAGTGGGGCAGGTGCTAAGCATACTTACGCCATAAAAGGCAAAAACTCCCTGTTTGCCAATGCAACACAAGGTTATGTAACTGCAGATATGTTAACCAATAACAGCATCCGGTTTACTTATTATATTGACGGCGAAACAGGAATAAAGCAGGCATTTATCTATACACAGCCTTATACAACTGTAAAAGAACAGGTTGATGCGTCGCTTAAACCTATCACAGCTGATAGCATTGTGGTTAAGGTTCATCCGTCATATAATAGCGTAAGTAAATTTCACCGGACATTATTTGGTGAAAACTACCGTAAAGAATGGGCAGCTGATACCAAATTACCGGTGATAAGAATCTCGGAATTTCAGGGCGGCCTAACTCCTTTAAAGGTTGGCGGCGGTTTCCAAACCCACTCATTGCGTTTAACTGATAAGAATAACAAGGAATGGGTGATCCGCAGCGTGGAGAAAAGCCCCGAAAAAATATTGCCGCAAGAATTCCAGGAAACCTTTGCAAAAGATTGGGTTAATGATGCCATGAGCGCGCAGCACCCTTTTTCGGCACTTATCGTTCCGCCTTTGGCCGATGCTGCCCGTGTGCCGCATTCAAACCCGGTAATCGGGGTGATATCGCCTGATGAAAAACTTGGTAAATTCAATGAAGTATTTGATAACAAGGTAGTACTGATTGAAGAAAGAGAACCCACGGGAAAATCGGACAATAGCACCAAAATGACAGAAACCTTGTTGAAGGATAATGACAACACGGTGGATGGCAAAGAATTTTTGCGTGCCCGTTTACTCGATTTGCTGATAGGCGATTGGGACAGGCATAGCGATCAGTGGCGCTGGAAAGGTGATAAAACAGATAAAGGCATTTCTTATACAGCTGTGCCGCGCGACCGCGACCAGGTAATTTATACCAACCAGGGTATATTGCCAACCATAGCCGCCCAACCATGGCTGGCGCCAAACCTGCAGGGTTTTAACGGCGAGATTTATGATGTGCGTTACTCCATCTGGAAAACCATGTTCATGGAACGCTTTCCGGCCGTAAAATACAACTACGATGAATGGACGAAAATAGTGAAAGACTTTGTGGCTGCAGAAACTGATGAAGTTTTAGAGGCTGGTTTAAGGCGATTACCCGAATCGTCCTACAAATTGCGACATGATGTATTGATTAAACAATTAAAAGAACGCAGGGCCAATATTCCTGCCGCTATGGACTATTACTATAAGTTCGCCAATAAAATTGTTGATGTACATACCACCAACAAGGATGAATTGATAAATATTAAAGACATTCCCGGTAAAGGCTTAAATATCACTATCAACAAGATTAATAAAAACGGTATTGTAAAAGATACATTGATGAACATCAATTTTAGTGCTGATATCACTAAAGAGATTCGTCTTTATACCGGGGGAGGTGATGATAGAGTAGTTTTAAATAATGCAACATCGCCTATTAAGCTGAGACTTATTGATAGCACCGGTACCAAAAACTACAATATCATTAAATCAAGAAATACGGTGCAGCTTTATGATAAGGGCAAAAAACTTACGCTTATTGGCGATACCTCCAATGTGCACAAACATATTTCGGCAGATAGCGCTAATACAGCCTACCTGCGAACAAATCTGTTAAGCAATACCATGCCGCTGGCCAATATAGAAATTAACCCTGATGAAGGCGTTTTACTGGGCTTAGGTTTTAAATACACACACCAGGAAGGTTTCCGTAAGTTACCGTATAATGATGTACAACAGGTATTTGTTAGCCATTCATTCAGTACAAATGCTTTTAAGATTAAATATAACGGTGAATGGGTGCAAGCCGTGGGCGATGCAAATTTGCTGATGCAGTTCCAGGCAAACTCCCCGGGAAATATTAACTTTTTTGGCAGGGGTAACGAAACAGTATTTGATAAAACGGGAGATTACAGAACTTTTTATCGCACAAGGTTTAATACAGTTCAGTTTGATCCGGCTTTACAATGGGTAAGCAAATCGGGAACGAGTTTAAGTGTAGGGCCGTCATTTCAATATTACAGTTTGGATGTTGATGATAACAAGGGCCGTTTAATTACAAATCCATTACTTACTAACAGTGATGATAGTTATACCTTTGATAAACGAAAACTTTTCGCCGGTGTGATATTAAACTTTACCAGCGATAAGCGTAACAATAAGATACTACCCGCCTGGGGGAGCTATGTAAATATTAAACTGCAGGGTTATGCCGGTTTAAATAGCTATTCAAATACCTTTACACAGCTTATTCCGCAAGTGGCATTGTACAAAAGTTTAAACACCCAGGGAACCATTGTGCTGGCTGATAGAGTAGGGGGTGGTATTACCCTTGGTAAAACGGCTTTTTATCAATCCTTATTTTTAGGCGGGCAGGATAACCTGATGGGCTATAGATTATACCGCTTTGCCGGGCAATATAGCTTTTATAACAACCTGGAGCTGCGTATAAAATTATTTAATTTTGCCAGCTATATAGTACCCGGACAGGCAGGGCTTCTGGGCTTTTATGATGTTGGCAGGGTGTGGGTAAAAGGCGAACATTCTGATAAATGGCATAACGGTGCAGGCGGTGGAGTATATATTGCACCGGCCAGGCTTGCGGTAATAAAAATAGTTGCCGGGCACTCTGAAGAAGGATGGTACCCTTATCTTTCAACAGCATTCAGGTTTTAACAAGGGTAATTTTTTATTATAAAAATGCACACCGAAGTATTAAATATAAGCAAAAACGATTGTACTGTTTGCCTGGTAGATATGTGCCTGTCATTCAATCCATTTGTTGAACATTTAAAGGAGCGCGTAATCACCGAAAAAACCCTCAAAACCGAGTTTTACAAATACGTACTCAATAAGTTTGAAACAGATACCTGTATTGACCTGGAACTAAATCCGGAGCATGCAGAGACGTACCGTGAAATGCTGGAACTTATTTATAGCATACTAACACCACCTATACTTAATGAAAAGGAATTTTACTGGGCGTTAAGTACACCTATACCAGATAAGATCTTTTTCAGTACCGAAGCGTTCTTTAATTTTCATTCCAGTCATTACTCTGGTATATATGCGGAAAATATACCTGATACTGAAATGTTTATGCAACGCCAGAGAAGGTTTGTTTTTAACCTGATATTGGAGCGGATGTATGGCTTCAGTACCGTGCTTAAAAACGAACTGTTGTACAGTTATATAGATCCGGAAACAAACCTTACGCGCTATTACAGTATTTTCACCAATGCACAGTTCGTAAATATCATAGCAAAAGGTGATTTACCTGTACTGAACTTTGAAACTATAGAGCCCTACCTCAATGATTTTGAAGGAATAGAGACATTGGAACGTATTTTACCACTGTCGAATTTTATGTTCCAGGGTTTTACGGTAATTACTTTAACAGATGTTACTCTTCCACATGCCATGGAAAGTATCAGGAGTGAGCTGGTTAATCATTCTACCAATAATGAGACAGAACAATATGAGCATATTATCCAGTCGTTAAAAACACTGGCCGAAGATCCATCGATTGAGTTTGGATTAATGCCATTTTTAACTGTTAATAATAAGCCGGTATTTGACAACGATGAATGTTCACAAAGTATTTTAATTTCGTCAGCAAAGCAATACAGCCTGGGCGAAGAAGCTTTCGATTCAATTGCCGGCGATTATAACAGAAACCCCAAGCCGATATTTTTTAATACCATCAGTGATGAAAAGGTATCAAAATTCCCTTTCCTTAAAGTGTTAAAACAAGCCGGCGTTAAATCTTACGGAATTTTCCCTGTTTATTACAATAAAAAAAATGTAGGTATAATGGAAGTTTACTCGTATAAAGAAATAAGCTTTTACGAAAAACTGCTCTCCAAATTGCAAACAGCTATTCCGTTAGTTGCCCAGTTACTGCAAAACAGTATCGACCGGTTTGATGAACGTATAGAGAAAGTTATTAAGAACAAATTTACCTCGCTGCAGCCATCTGTTCAATGGAAATTTAATGAGGTAGCCTGGACATATCTTACAAAATGGGATAAAAAGCGCAAGAACCAGGAGATAGAAACCGTGGTTTTTGATAATGTTTACCCATTGTTTGGAGCAATAGATATCCGCAACTCTACTATCGAGCGCAATACTGCTTTACAGGATGACCTTGAAGCCCTGCTTGCTCTTATTATGAAAACTTTAAAGGCATTAAAAAAGAATATTCACTTAAGCCTTATTGATAACCTGGTATTTAAATGCGAGGACTGGCAGCAAAAGGTAAGTGGTTTTATCACTACCAACGATGAGCTTACGCTGGATAGCTTTCTGCGTGATGAATTGAGCCCATTCTTAAACCACTTCAGGCAAAACTATCCGGAGGAAAAAGCGGTGATTGATAAATATTTTGAGGCCTTGTCTGAAGAAACCGGCCTATCATTCGCCAACCGCCGCAACCTGGAAAACTCCATGCAGCTCATCAATACCAGCATTAACCATTACCTGGAGGTAGCCCAGGATGAGGTACAGGAGTCATTCCCTTGTTATTTTGAAAAATTCAGGACCGATGGGGTGGAATATGACATCTATATTGGCCAATCCATTGCGCCCAACCGGGTTTTTGATTTGCTATACCTTAAAAATATCCGCCTTTGGCAATTGCGCTCGATGGCCGAAATTGCCAAGCTTACCAATGGCTTAGCCGATCAGATTTCGCGCCCGCTGCAAACAACACAGCTGATATTTATACATTCAAACGCTATAGACATTAGTTTCAGGAATGATGAAAGGCGTTTTGATGTAGAGGGGGCTTATAATATCAGGTACGAAGTTGTAAAAAAACGTATTGATAAGGTTTTGATAGCAGGTACTGTTGAGCGGCTTACCCAGCCTGGTAAAATAGCGATGGTATATTTTAACCAAAATGAAGCGGCTGAATACCAGGAATACATCAAGTACCTGCAGGAACGCCATATACTCAACAATGACCTTGAATACCTTGAGTTGGAAGAACTGCAAGGTGTTACCGGCCTAAAAGCCTTAAGGGTTGGTGTTAATTATGAGTTTAAATCATAAAAATAAAACTATTTTAAGTTAAAACTATTGTGTAATATGCATGATATAGTCGGTTAGCTTTGAAACACAAATACCTTGATATAAAACCTTTTAAAGCGCTATTCCCGTTTTTATTAGGGGTAATTTTTTTTAATGCCAGCCGTGTAAATGCACAATCAACAGGCGATAGTATAAAACTCGCCATTGAGCCCCAATACAATAATGTAAGCGGCACTCATCGTTTTTTCCTGGGTGAGAATTACCGAAAACTTTGGGCGGCCCCTGTAAAGCTCAGCATCTTTCATATATCAACCGAAAAGGGAGGCTTAAAGATCTTGCAAAGGGGCGGTGGCCAGCAAACCAAATCCCTTCGCCTGCAGGACCAAACAGGGCAGCAATGGGTATTGCGAACCATCCAAAAATACCCTGAAAAAGGTTTACCACCCAATTTACGCCCCACTGTGGCAAAGGATATTTTGCAGGACCAGGTATCAGCCGCGCACCCGTTTTCGGCATTAACTGTGCCGCCATTGGCATCGGCATTGGGTATACCGCATTCTAATCCTAAAATTGTTTATGTACCGGATGATCCTGCTTTGGGCGAATACCGTAAAGATTTTGCCAACCAGGTTTTCCTGTTTGAAGAACGTGAGCCGCTGGATGCTGAAAAAACCGATAATACCGAAAAAGTACAGCGAAAGCTCCAGGATGATAACGACAACCGCGTTGATGAAAAAACAGTACTACGGGCCCGCCTGCTGGATATGCTATTGGGCGATTGGGATCGGCACGAAGATCAATGGCGCTGGGAAAAACTGGATGGCCAGCACGAAACCATCTATGAACCCATTCCCCGCGATCGTGACCAGGTTTATTATAAAACCTCGGGGCTGTTCCCCTGGATAGTTGCGCATCAATGGCTAAAATCAAAGTTCCAGGGATATAGCAGGGAGATAAGAGATATCAACGGATGGAATTTTAATGCCCGCTATTTTGACCGGTACTTTTTGAATGCGCTAAGCGAAGAAGACTGGAAAGAGCAGATAGCCTTTGTACAAAACAAACTAACCGACGACGTGATTAAACGCGCGGTTAAGCTGATGCCCGATACCATCTACAAACTTTCGGGACCAGAGATCATCGAAAAGATGATTGCCCGAAGGAATATACTGGATAAACAGGCGCTGGAATACTATCGTTTCATCGCCAAAGAAGTAGAGATCCCCGCCAGCGATAAAACCGACAAGTTTACCCTAAGTAACCAGGCAGGCGGCAATCTTACCGTAGCAGTAAATAAAATAAAAAAAGACGGAAGTGTTGATAAAGTAACCTACCAGCGCACCTTTAAACCTGATGTGACCAAGGAGGTAAGACTGTATGGTTTTGCAGGCGATGACCAGTTTTCAGTAACAGGTACCCAACCATCACCAATAACAGTACGTATGGTTGGCGGTGATGGTGTGGACAGTTTTTATGTTGATAAAAACCTGCACAATAAGGGTAAGCTCTTTTTATACGATCGATCTGATCAACAGAATAAATTGCCGCCATCCACAGACGTAAAAATCCGTACCTCAACAGATACTGCCGTAAATCAATACAATAAACAAAGTTTTAAATTCGACCGTTTTGAGCCTATTGTGCTGGCTAATTACAGCACAGACCTTGGGATATCACTCATCGCTGGCTTTTCTCTCGAAAAACATGGCTTCCGCAAAGAACCATATGCTTTCAGGGAAGAGTTTCTCGTCAGCTATAATTTGTCAAGAAGATCGTTCCTGTTAACTTATATTGCCGACTGGAAGAAAGCCATTGGTAACAATGATATTGGCATCAACATCCTTTCAAGGGGGCCAAATAACCTAAGCAATTTCTTTGGTATAGGTAATAATACTGCTTTCGAAAATAAAGACGATAAGAAGATTAGTTATTATCGAAACAAATATGATTATATCACCGCCGATGTCTCTTTAAAACAAACTCAGGGCAGCTGGCACTTCAGTGAAGGAGTGGCAGGGCAATATTACAATAGTAAATCATCCAACAATACCAATAGGTTTTTAGGTAATTACAATCAGGGGAATCCTGGTGAAAATGTGTTCGGAACAAAGTTTTACACCGGGATATTGGCCAATGCACAGCTGGATACACGTAACAAAGCAACCATTCCTACAAAAGGGCTTTATTGGAATACCACAATAAGCGGCTTTACCGGTTTAAGCAGCAACAGTCATAATACTTACGGACAAATACTTTCCGAGTTTAGTTTTTACCTCAATCCCGACAAGGATTCGATACTGGTTATAGCCAACAGAACAGGTTTAGGTACAACAATAGGTGATGCTGCCTATTTTCAGCAAATGAAGCTGGGTGGCGCTCAAAACTTCAGGGGCTTTCATACCAACAGGTTCACCGGTAAGTCTATTGCTTACAATAACCTCGAACTCCGCCTAAAAGTGCTCGATTTTGCATCCTACCTGCTACCCGGTTCAATAGGCGTTATCGGCTTTAACGATGTAGGCCGTGTTTGGGCACCAGGCGAAAAATCAGACCAATGGCACGATGGCTATGGTGGTGGTATTTACATTATCCCCGCGCAACTGGTTTTAATTGAGGCTGTGATGGGCTTTTCAAAAGAAGGATCACTGCCTTATATTTCTATAGGGTTGAGGTTTTAGGAGCAACTAACTTTAAAAGCCTTGTAATGCAGAACGCAAAGAAGCATCTATTCTGTATCTTGAATAGCTAATATGTATAGTTAGCGTATAGATCCCAGTCGGCGGATGGCCGACCCTCCGGCTGTGCTGCAAAGAGGGTGAAGCTCAATTTTTGTTGTATTGCCCCTCTATGCGACGCAGTCGGAGAGAGGCAGACGTCCGTTAGCTAACGGATCGTCGGGGTGAGTCGACTCGCAGCCATCCGATATACGTCATTCCCCCTTCAGAAATTTTCGAAATTTTACAACTAAGGATTACAATTTTAATTACAGCAGCAATATATCTATCTGGTGTGCATGTACCATATTCACTATCGGCGACCATGCAAAAACAGTAAATCTTCCATCCTGTGAGGCTACCAGCGCAATTGCATCCTTTTGATCGAACACAAATTGCGCCGCCGATAAATGCCGTGTACCGCCATTTTGTGCCGGATGAATTACTTTGGTTGAGCAGCCTACAACCGGCTCGGTAACAATAATTTCCTCTACGCGCGTACTTTTTGATGAGCGGCCAATTTTGGCGCCAAAGGCAAGCAATTCGTGCTTATCGTTAATTACTGTGGCGCCATCTATAGATGTTAGGCCGCCAATAGTATCAACAGCGCGACGCAGTTTTTCCTGCCACGAAGTATGATATTTTTCGATGCCCTCGTGGATCATCAGATCTGTAAGGCCTGAGAAAGCCGGAGAAACCGGGTAAGAGATAGGAGAGATGATAGATTCTGTCCAGTCGTCATTATCAGATGGTACAACCAGCAGTATACCACCGCGTTTATGGGCCTGCATAGATGCGGCTAATTGTACCAGCACATTCACCGGATCATTCCAGGAAGATGGCAGGGTAAAATCAAGCATAGAAGTAAGGATGGTGGGGCAATCGGACAGGGTGGAGCCCTGTTCATCAACCACTTTAATATCATCGCCTTTTAAAATGGCAATGTTCACAAACTTACCAAAACCATCTACACGGCGATGTTTTACCACAAGCAGCCCGGGTTCTATCACCTCCAGCACAAAACAATAGGCGGGTATGGCAAGTGTAGTGCCCCATACATAAAGTTCGCCATCCTCTATCCAAACACCAAGGTGGATACCTGGCTGTTGAACCGCCGACGCAAATTTGGTGAGGATATTTGGCGCAAGTTTTATTTTATGGCCGAACAAAAGCGGTTGCCCGGCGCTCTCCGGCGGTAAAAAAGCCAAAGTAAATTTAGGCGAATAACCTTCTTCACGACGCAGGCTGGCCCAAAAAGAGATATCGATGATAGCCTCAATTGTTGGGATATCAGGAGTAGGAGCAGCAAGGTCGGCCTCATTTTCTGCATTTACCATAGAATGGAAATGTTTAAAATGCCGCTCTAATGACGGGGCTACAACACGGGCAGCTTTATAGGTTGGTTCAGAGGTAATACTCCTTGATTCCATGTTTTATAAGAATGATTCCAGGCTGGTACGGCCGGTTAATAGATTGTTTTACCAAAAATAGGCGTTCTTTATCGCCATCACAAACAAATGCCTCAAAATTGCAATTAGCCGATAATTGGGCCGCATCAGGGTACGGAAGCAGATGGCTGGTAAATAATTTATTTTTACTTTTGGACCATGGATAGTGCTACCGTTCCGCACAGATCGAAATTAAGATTTGCCTGCGGGGTTTTCTTCTTCATTTCTGGCTTTGGATATTCGTCATGGGCATCACGCATACCATCTATTCAACAACAGCTGCATTTAAATGAGGCACAGTTAGGGGCGGTTTTGTTTGCTTTGCCAATAGGGTTAATGCTTACCATACCCATAACAGCAAAAATGCTGAAGCACTTTAGCAGCAAAAGTATTATGCTTACTGGCGCCATTGCTTTTAATTTATTACTATGTGTGCCCGGCTTTACCACCTATGTGTGGCAATTGGTAATACTGCTTTTTTTCTTTGGCTCTGCACGTAACATATACAACCTGTCAACAAATTCGCAGGCGGTGAGTATCCAGGCTTTTTACCCCAAATCTATCATGGTAACCTTTCATGGTATCTGGAGCATTGCCGGTTTTGCCGGGGCAGCTGTAGGATACGTAATGGTATCCTATAATGTAGCGGCATCCTGGCACCTGTTAATAGTGGGCATTGCCATGCTGATTACAACGGCCATTTTTTACCCGCACATTTATTATGAAAAACCAGTGGTTACATCAGGTACATCGGGCTTTAAATTACCCGATAAGCACCTGGTAAAATTTGCACTGATATGTTTTGCATCGATGGCCTGCGAAAATACCATGTATGATTGGAGCGGCATTTATTTTCAAAAGGTAGTTCATCCGTCTAAATCTGCTGCAACAGCGGCATTTGTGGTTTATATGGTATCCATGACCATTGGCAGGTTTACTGGGGATAGGCTGGTGGCCTCGGCAGGGATTAAAAAAGTACTTACGCTCAATGGTATCCTGGTAACTGCTGGTTTATTGTTTTGTATTATTTTGCCTTATACCTATACCACTTATATTGGTTATGCCATGGTAGGGTTGGGGGTATCATGTATTGTGCCCCTGGTATTCAGCATGGCGGGCAAATCGCAAAGCATGAATACCAGCCAGGCCCTTGCCGCAGTTTCAACTGTAGGCTACCTGGGTTTCCTGATTATACCACCGGCAGTGGGTTTTATAGCACAGGCCGCAGGCTTGCGCTGGGCATTTGGCATAGTTGCAGGTTTTGGTGCGTTGATTATTGTGATGGTATCGCAGCTGAAGGAAGAGCCTGTTGCAGTTTCACCGGTAAGCTAATTATAGCATATTCGGCACCGGAGGGTTGGCAATACGGTACCTCACCTAATTAACCTGGATAAAGGTCAACGCCTATTACCTACTGAATGTCATTGCACAGGGCGCAGATCATGAATTTGTAAAATCACGTGCCGGGATCAAAGATAAATGGGCAAAGAATTACGGGTTTACTTTATAAGTAATACCTTGGTGGCATAAAACAAATAAACAGACCGTCATTGCGAGGTACGAAGATAACCGACCGCAGGGAGCTCATTAATACCTATGAAAATAAAAACACAACATTAATAATCCCAAACTATACAGATCGGATTTGCAATGCTACTCTGTAAGGCGGGGATTGCTTCGTGCCTCGCAATGACGCCTGGATATGTTCTTCATCATTAGAAGTATAAAAACATTAATAAATCAAATTTAAACAGCTTCTAAAAGCCTTTAATTTATCTGCTATGGAATTATCTCTTCATATTATTCTGCAAAAGCCACCTGCCAATGTCGACTTTGGTCTGCAAAAAGGATCGGGCAGCATATATGAAACTGTACAAACGCAGCGATCCAACTCGGAAGACCTGCATTTTTACTTAGCCGTTAATATTAAAGGCGACAGGTTAAAAGACAGTTTGCCCAAATTCAGCAGCCCTTATGTACAAGGCCCATACCCAAACAATTTTATTTATATAGATATAGGAACTTTGGCCGGGCAAATTGGCTCCTGGGCAAGAAGGCTTAAAATACCATTAACCGGCATTACCTGGGATACTATTGATCAGCTTAATGCAGGCCCTAAATTAATCCTGGAAACAAAGGTACCAGGGACTGCAAAAGATGGAACACCAAATTGTGCAACTGTTAAGCCTTTTGATGGCTGGAAAATAAATCAGCATAATTAAATACATCTCACATAGTTAAAAACATAAACACCCATCATGGAAACTCAACACGAAGTAACAACAGAATTATTCATCAAAATGGCAATATCAAACTGGGAACTGCAAAATACCCGTTTAAATGCTTTGTTGGATAAACTTACTGACGACCAGCTTGCAGCCCAAACTGCGCCCGGTCGTAATACAGGTAATTACCTGCTGGGGCACCTGGCTGCAGTGAGTGATGGATTATTTACTTTTTTGGAACTTGGCGACAGGCTTTATCCAGACCTGGACAGGATTTTTCTTAAAAATTCCGAGACATCCGGACTTGAACGACCATCGATAGGTGTAATCAAGGAATACTGGCATAATGTAAATACTGCACTCAAACAAAAATTCGATACCATGCAACCTGCAGAATGGTTTACCAAACACAGCGCCGTATCTGCAGAGGATTTTGCGAAGGAACCTCATCGTAACAAACTGAATATCCTGATTAACAGAACTATTCACCAGGGATACCATTTGGGACAGCTGATTTATTTGGCAGAGAAGTAGGGGGAGGGGTAAGTGTTAAGAATAAAGACAGGTTCAGGCTCAGGCACAAACCTGCGAGTTATTATAAGTCATTGATTATCAATTCGTTTTTACACATAGCCTCTTACCCGTCATACGAGTAACCACCAAGATAATCCTGGAAAAAATGGCGATGACGTGCTGGTTTTAGGGGCTAACAACAACCATGTCATTGCGAGCGCAGCGCGGCAATCGCGAACTGTGCAGGTCCGCTCTGTATAGCATGCGATTGCTTCGTGCCTCGCAATGACATAGATTATATTAAAAAACAGTACTGAAAATCAATAACTTACAAACACGTCATTATAAGGTACGAAGCAATCCCCGAATTACAGCTACCGTGTGTACACAAGTGAAAAAGAACAGCCTGCACCGTTAGGTGCTACTTATTTGTAGAAAAGACATGCCCATTAACCTTTGCCTCGTAGAGGCTACACTCCAATATCAATGTTAATTGCCTTGTTAATAGGGGGGTGCACCTATGGAGCAATCTTGTCTTTTGTTCAAAATTACTACAAACAGGTTGCTCCTAATGGAGCATACTTACTTGTGTACACACGGTAGGAATTACAGAGTAGCCGTGCAAATCCGATCTGTATTTTGGGGATTGCTTCGTCGTACCTCCTCGCAATGACGCTCTTTTTTAAGATGTCATTACTTTTTTTTTCCAGCCACGCTGGTAGGTAATGACGCGTGGAATTGCGCTTCTCCTGATTCTCAACTCTTAATTCCTCTCCCACCTCCTGACATTTAGATGATCTCAATTTTACAAAGCGATGGTACTATGGGCCGATAAACAGTTATATATTTGCTTAACGCTGTTAAATAGTTTATCGCGTAAATAAAATGGCCAGTAAAGAACGTATTCAACGCTTAAAAGACGAAACCAGGATCAACATCCTGGATGCCGCGCTCCATATTGTAAAAGAGGAGGGATGGCAAGCTTTAAGTATGCGCAAAATTGCCGATGTAATAGAATATACCGCACCTATCATATACGAGTACTTTGCCAATAAAGAGGCTATCCTGCTTGAACTTGCCCGCAAAGGCTATCTTATTTTAGCGCAGGATTTGAGGACGGCTCATGAAAAACATCGCTTACCAGAAAAACAACTGGAAGCCATGTGGCTGGCTTACTGGAACTTTGCTTTTGCCAACAAAGAGCTTTACCAGATCATGTTTGGAGTAACTACAAATTGTTGTTGCGAGGAGATCAATAAGCTCGAAGAATCAGTAATGCCATGGGACCTGTTCACCGATGTGATTGGAAAAGTAATGCATATTGATAACCCTGCTTCTGATATCATCTGTACTAAATATTACACTTTTTGGTCGGTTGTACATGGTTTGGTATCTATCAACCTGTTAAGCCGCGGTTCATCAGACGACATTAATCGCCAGGTACTAACGGATACTATCACTGGCATCATCAAATCCATTAAACCGGATTGATTTTTTAACATAATTTTAACATTGTTAAACCATTTAACACTGTTAAGTAAACAAAAACAAATAACATCATCATGGATCTTAACTTTTACATAACATTAATAAACAGCATAAAACTATCTGATGCTACTAAATCTGCAAAGCACCATTAGCACAGCTAATTTTTAATTATATGGTTATCATTTAACCTTATTACACACATATAATAATAACAAGAAAACAATTAACTCAATATATAACAACCGGCCGCAAGGCTATTTTTCACAAATCATCTATCACTTTAAAATTAATCATCATGAAAAGTATCACATTAGCGCTCTTAGCACTTACATTATATGGTTGCTCGCCCAAGCCGCAAACGCAGCAGGCGCCACCTCCACCAGCATTACCTGTAGCAAGTATAACATCAGGCAATCAAACCACTTACCAGGAATATCCTGCATCTATAGAAGGTACTGTTAACGTAGAAGTAAGGCCGCAGGTAAGCGGTGCATTAGACAAAGTATTTGTTGACGAAGGCGCCTTTGTAAGCGCTGGTCAGCCTATATTTAAAATAAACGATCAGCCTTACCGCGCAGCATTAAACAACGCTTTAGCAAGTCTGCATGCTGCGGAAGCTGCCCAGGGAAACGCGCAACTGGAAGTAGATAAATTAACTCCATTGGTTGAAAACAAAGTAGTTTCTGATTACCAGTTAAAAACAGCAAAGGCTGCTTTCCAGGTTGCTAAAGCCAATATCGAATCGGCTAAAGCAAATGTATCAACTGCACAAATCAATTTGGGTTATACCCTCATTAAAGCACCTGTTAACGGTTATATAGGTCGTTTACTTAAAAAACAAGGAAGTTTAGTTACTCCGCAGGATGTTGAAGCATTAACACAGCTATCTGATGTACACGATGTGCATGTTTACTTCTCTTTAGGCGAAAAGGATTTTGTAAGTTTTAAAGAACAATATCCCGGCGAAACTTTGAAAGACAAGCTGAAACACTTACCATCAGTATCATTATTATTAGCTGATGGCAGCGAATACGCTAAGCAAGGTAAAATCGATGTGATCGACGGCCAGTTTGATAAAAATACCGGCGCTATCACCATCAGGGCAAACTTTGCCAATCCGGATGGTTTATTACGTGCCGGCAACACCGGTAAAGTGCGCCTGAGCTTACACCATACCGATGCATTAATTGTACCGGAATCGGCTACTGTTGAAATGCAGGATAAAGTATTTGTTTTTGCCCTTGCAGATAGCAACAAGGTGAAAAAAGTACCTATCAATATCATAGGCAAAAGCGGCGAAAACTACCTGGTTAAAGATGGCCTTAAAGCCGGCGACCAAATTGTGTTAAGCGGTATGGACCACTTAGTTGAAGGTACGGTAATAGCACCTCAAAAAGCGGCCGATAAAGTTGCTGCTGTAGTTAATAAATAAGAATCAAGAGTTAGAATTTAGGTAAAAGGCGAAAGGCCAAAGGTGAAAGGTTTAATTGGTTGCCGTTTGTATCGTTCATTTACGAAATGATAAATAGCGTCTGATAAATCCGAAGTCGAAATTCCGAATTCCGAAATTAAAATCACAAAATCATGTTTCAAAAATTTATAGAAAGACCGGTACTCTCCACAGTGATCTCCATATTATTGGTGATAGTTGGTGTACTTGGTTTAACAAAACTGCCCTTAGAGCGATTCCCGGATATTGCCCCTCCGGCAGTATTGGTATCTGCAGTTTACCCGGGCGCTAATGCCGAAACTATTTTACGTTCTGTTACGCCTTCATTAGAAGAAGCGATTAACGGTGTGGAAAATATGACCTATATGACCTCAACCGCCAGTAACGACGGTTCGTTGGGTATCACCGTTTATTTTAAACAAGGTACCAACCCCGATCAGGCGGCGGTAAACGTTCAAAACCGTGTTTCACAGGCTACAAGCCAGTTACCTGCCGAAGTTGTGCAATATGGTATAACTACTACCAAGCAACAAAACAGCTTCATAGGTGCTATGGCTATCTATACGGAGGATCCAAAAAAATACGATCAGACCTTTGTGGCCAACTATGCACAGATCAATATTGTACCCGAAATTAAACGTATTACGGGTGTAGGTTCGGCCAGTATTTTTGGTGGTGTTAAGGATTACTCCATGCGTGTTTGGCTTAATCCCGCACAAATGGCTACTTACAAAGTTACACCCGCCGAAGTAATGGCAGCTATACAGGACAAAAACCTTGAAGCCGCGCCTGGTAAATTTGGTGAGCGTAGTAACGAGGCATTTGAATATGTAATTAAATATAAGGGTAAGCTTACCAAACCAGAGGAATATCAGAATATTGCTATCCGTGCAAATGCAGATGGTTCTGTATTGCATTTAAAAGATGTAGCCCGTGTTGAATTGGGTGCTTACTCTTATAATAGCGTAAGTAACCTGAACGGGCACGACGGTATTATTATTGGTATCATACAGTTGTCGGGCTCAAACGCCAACCAAATTCAGATTGAGATTGATAAGCTGATGATAAAGTTATCAAAGGATTTTCCTGCCGGCATCAAATACAATCAGTTCTATCGCACCAAAACCGACCTTGATGAGTCAATTAACCAGGTTGAGCATACACTGGTAGAGGCTTTTATACTGGTGTTTATAGTAGTATTTATATTCCTGCAGGATTTCAGGTCTACCCTGATCCCGGCTATAGCAGTTCCGGTAGCCATTATCGGTACCTTCTTCTTCATGAATCTATTTGGCTTCTCTGTTAATCTTTTAACCCTGTTTGCATTGGTGCTGGCCATAGGTATTGTGGTGGATGATGCTATTGTGGTGGTAGAGGCGGTACATGCCAAAATGGAACACGACCCAAGCCTTACCCCAAAAGCAGCAACTACCGAGGCTATGCGCGAAATTACAGGCGCTATTATATCTATTACGCTGGTTATGGCAGCCGTATTTTTACCGGTAAGCTTCATGGTAGGTTCAACGGGTATATTTTACCGGCAGTTTGCGTTAACCATGGCCATAGCTATCATTATATCGGCTGTTAACGCTTTAACCTTAAGTCCTGCACTTGCCGCTTTGTTTTTAAAGAACAAACATAGTGCAGATGGTCATAATGAACCTAAAAAAGGGTTTTTAGAAAAATTTTATGCAGGCTTTAATGGTGGTTTTAATTATATGACCAACAGGTACGTAGGCGGCTTAAAGTTCCTGATCCGTAAAAAATGGTTGAGTATAGGCGGACTTGTGTTGGTAGTAGCAGCTACAGTTTACCTGGTAAATAAAACAAAAACCGGCTTTATCCCTACCGAAGACCAGGGTTTTGTGGCCATAGCTGTTAATACACCATCCGGAACTTCGTTAAGTGGAACCAATAAGATTTTTAAACAGGCCGAAGATCAGCTGAAAACTTTACCATCAGCAAGGTTTGTTACCGCGTTATCTGGTTTTAACTTTTTAACACAATCCAGCAGTCCATCAGCCGGGGTAATTTTCCTGTTGCTAAAACCTAATGATGAAAGAGGCGCGGTCAAAAATATTGATGATATACAGAATATAGTAAGAGGGAAATTAGGTGGCATACCAGGTGGTACCTTCTTCGTATTTAGTTTTCCAACCGTTCCCGGGTTTAGTAACGTGGAAGCGCTTGACGTGATGTTGCAGGATAAAACCAACGGCAAGCTGGATAAATTTAGCGGCGTTGCCAATAACTTTATAGGAAAGCTGATGCAGAAACCGGCTATCGCTTATGCCTTTACTTCTTATAAAGCAGATTATCCCCAGTTACAATTAGAAGTTGATGACGAAAAGGCTAACCAGCTGGGTGTAAATGTCAAAGACATTTTGCAAACTATGCAGGCTTACTTCGGTACTGCACAGGCATCAGATTTTAACCGCTTTGGTAAATACTACCGCGTGGTAGTTCAGGCTGATATTGCGGATAGGACAGATCCTTCAGCAATTGACAGGGTGTTTGTTAAAAATAAAACCGGCGAAAACGTACCTATCAATACACTGGTTAAACTAACCCGTGTGTATGGTTCAGAAACTGCCTCACGTTACAACCTGTTCAACTCTATCGAGATCAACGCTATCCCAAAACCGGGTTATAGTTCCGGTGATGCCATTAAGGCCATCCAGGAAACAGCCAAGGAGCAATTACCGTCGGGTTTTGCCTACGAGTTTGCTGGCCAAACCCGCGAAGAAATTTCTTCGGGAGGGCAGTCGGCAGTTATATTTATGCTTTGTTTGATATTTGTATATTTCTTATTATCAGCACAGTATGAAAGTTATATATTGCCATTGGCGGTAATCCTTTCAATCCCTACAGGTATATTGGGTGTGTTTGTGGTATTAGGCTTAACCGGTATCGAAAACAACATTTACGTACAGGTAGCCTTGATCATGCTCATCGGTTTGTTAGCCAAAAATGCTATCCTTATTGTTGAGTTTGCAGTACAGCGACGCAAGGCCGGGCATGGTTTGGTTGAATCGGCAATTGAAGCCGCAAGGTTGAGGATACGCCCTATTATCATGACTTCGCTGGCTTTCGTATTCGGTTTATTCCCGATGAGTATTGCAACCGGTCCATCTGCACAAGGTAACCACTCGATAAGTATTGGTGCTGCCGGCGGGATGGTATCAGGGGTACTATTAGGTTTATTCATCATCCCGGTATTGTTTGTGATATTCCAGGGATTACAGGAACGAATTAGTGGTGTGCCATTGGCTGTACTGAACAACGATGGATCAGATCATAAAAAAGGGCATGCCATTGACGCTAAAAAATTGGAGCTACAGAATAATTAAGAATAGAATCAAGAGTAAAGAATCAAGAGTCAGGATAGAAAAGTAAAAGTTACAGAATAATAGGATTGAAGATTGTCTTCTGTCTTGATTCTTGACTCTTGGTTCTTGACTCTTTCAAAGCAACAAACAAATGAAACGATATACAACCCCATTAGCTTTTGCATTACTTATGGCCTTTTTAAGCGCCTGTAAAGTATCAAAAGATGTGGAAACACCCAAAGCAGAGCTGCCTGCAAATTTTAGGAATAGCGTAGCAGCCACCACTGCCGATACCAGCAGTATTGCCGATATACAGTGGAAAAACTTTTTTACCGATGCAACCCTGCAAAAGCTGATTGATAGCGCTATTGCTAAAAATTACGATATGCAGATAGCTGTAAAAAATATAGATGCAGCCCAACAGTTATTTAAACAGGTAAAATGGAACTATGTACCAGAGGTTGCCCTGAATGTTACCGCAAGCTCCAACCGCCCAAGCGATAACAGCATAACAGGTTTGAGCATTGCCCAATATAACATTGGCACAAAACACGTTGAGGACTACTCGGCAAATTTAGCCCTTTCATGGGAAGCTGATATCTGGGGTAAGATCCGCAACCAAAGCCGCCAGGCGCTTGCACAATACCTGCAAACCACCGAGGCAAAAAAGGCAATTCAAACCAATATTGTGGCAGGTGTATCACAGGGATATTATAACCTGCTGATGCTGGATGCGCAGTTGGACATTGCCAAAAAGAATGTGAAACTGAACGATAGTACCTTAAGGATCATTCGTTTACAGTATGATGCCGGGCAGGTTACCTTATTGGCGGTACAACAGGCTGAGGCACAGCAACAATCTGCAGCCCAGTTGGTGCCACAATTTGAAAGGAATGTAGCCGTGCAGGAAAATGCCCTGAGCATATTAGCCGGAAGACTCCCTGACAGCATTGAACGAAACGGTACTTTAAACGACGTGAAGTTCCCTGAAACTTTAACCGCAGGCGTACCATCTACCCTCATCAGCCGCAGGCCCGATGTAAGGAGCCAGGAGCTGGCTTTAACCATTGCCAATGCCAAGGTGGGTATTACCAAATCAGAAATGTATCCTGCATTAAGGATCACTGCAAGTGGGGGAGTTAACTCCTTTAAAGCCAGCAATTGGTTTAACATACCTGCCGCCTTGTTTGGTATTGTTGCAGGTAGCGTTGTTACGCCTTTGTTACAGCACAAAGAACTAAGTACCCAATACCAGGTTGCTAAAATCGACCGTGAAAAAACAGTTCTTCAGTTCAGGCAGTCGGTATTGAATGCAGTTGGCGAGGTATCAGATGCACTGGTTAAAATTGAAAAACTTAAGCAGGAGCAGGCCATAGCTGCAAACCGTGTAAAAACCTTACAGCAGGCAACTACCAATGCCAGCCTGCTGTTCAAAAACGGCCTGGCCAATTACCTTGAAGTAATAACAGCCCAAAGCAATGTACTGCAAGGCGAACTTGCCCTTGCCTCTATAAAAAGAGATGAGCTAACCGCAACCGCCGATCTTTACCGCTCATTAGGCGGTGGATGGAAATAATTGTTTTAGTGAGTGATTGATTGGTGAATAGTTAGCTGCATCAGTTAACTTAGTAACTAATGTGAAAAAAGGCCGGTCGTATTTAAATACGACCGGCCTTTTTTGTGGAGACCTTTTATAATTTATCTCAGATAACAAATCTCGATTAATCTCGATTTTTCTTTATTTTTTCTACCAAAAAAGTGGGATAAATATCGATAAAAACCGCATTTTAATGCATATTTCCCACATTTTACAAATAAATTACCGGCATTACCCGAAAAATACCTATCATAGCAGTTACCCAATAATTTGAACTTGCTTTTTTGAATGAAATTTAAATTTTTAGCAGCGCTGCTCCTGGTGTCGTGTTATCTGAAGGCGCAAAACTTAAATATAATCCCGCAGCCCCGGTCGGTTGTAACCGGTGTAGGGCAAATCAGTATTAATAACCGGTCTACCATCGGTGTAAGCGATACCTCGTTAACCGCTTTGGCCTTTTACTTTCAAAAGGAATTATTTAAAGCAAAAGGCTTATCGCCCGAGGTAAGCAACGGAGATTCCAAAAGTTCAATAAAGCTTATTTTAACCAATACAAACCAAACTATTGGGGCATACTCACTCAAAATTGCCCCCGACCAGGTAACCATATCATCCTCCAATAAGGAAGGTGTTTTTTATGGGTTAATCTCGCTTTTACAGCTCATTAAAGATCACCCGAAAGAAGGCGAAAACCTTACCCTGGCATCAACAGATGCAACAGACGCGCGGGGGTACCAAAATATTATTCTGACATCCACCGAAATAACCGATGCCCCACGATACCAATGGCGCGGCCTGATGCTGGATGAATCACGGCATTTTTTTGGCAAAGAAAAAGTAAAGCAACTGCTAAACTGGATGGCTTATTATAAACTGAATAAATTTCACTGGCACCTTACCGATGTACAGGGCTGGCGCATTGAGATTAAGAAATATCCAAAGTTAACCGCTGTTGGTGGAATTGGCAATTACAGTGATACCGGTGCCGAAGCCGAATATTACACCCAAAACGATATCAGGGAACTTGTAGCCTATGCCGCCCAACGCTTTATAACTGTAATTCCCGAAATTGATATGCCGGGCCATGCCACAGCGGCAAATAAGGCTTATCCCGAATATTCGGGGGGAAGTGTTGCGGGTTATCCAAACTTTACTTTTAATCCTGCTAAGGAAGAAACCTACCAGTACCTGGCCAATATCATAAAAGAAACCAACTCGCTTTTTCCTGCCAAAATGATGCATTTGGGTGGTGATGAAGTGATTTTTGGCATAAAGGCATGGAGTTTGGATACGGCTATAGCCAAGCTGATGCAAACTAAAAACTTTGCAGATGTCGGCGAACTGGAACGTTATTTTTTTAAGCGGATGACAGATACGGTTACCAGCATGGGTAGTAAGATCCTGGCATGGGACGAGGCTGCTCAAACCGATCTGCCGCCCGGCAAAACCATTATTTTCTGGTGGCGCCAAAACCTGCCCGGGCAACTGAGCCTGGCATTGCAAAAAAATTACCAGGTGGTGCTTTGCCCGCGTTTGCCGCTTTATTTTGATTTTATGCAGGATGGCGGGCATATAGCCGGCCGGAACTGGAATGGCGTATTTAACCGGGTTACAGATGTTTATAATTTCCCCGACAGGCAATTACCGGCAGACCAGCTTGCATCGGGCCAGGTAATTGGCGTACAGGCCAACATCTGGACAGAAAAGATAGCTTCGGAACAACGCCTGGATTTTATGCTTTTCCCGCGGATTGCCGGTCTGGCCGAAGCCGGATGGACGGCACCCGAACTCAAGAATGAGGCAGCATTTAATGAAAGGCTGCAGGCGGGTTTAAAAAACTGGGATGCAGATAATATTTACTACTATAACCCATTTAATCCATCGGCCCATCCCGAGGCTGTTGATTTTGCACCGGTCATCAAAAAAACTTACGTGGCCGAGAGACATAGCCGCCGGCATAGTTCAAAGAAACTGCATGCCAGGGCTTCTAAAAAAGGGAGGGCGACCATCTCAAAATCTCATAAATCATCGGCCAAAGCATCAAAAAGCAAACCGCATAAAAAAAGGAAATAACCAACAGGCTATTTCCTTTTCAAAGGCTTGTTAATTTAGCCTACCGGTAAGTTGAAAGGTGGGTGGTTTTGATGCTAAGCACAAATGATTTACCTACACTTATTTTAACGTTTTTATCAAGTAACATGGCTTTAACTGCGTCATCGCCTTTAATGGCTTCAAAAAGATCGCGTGCTACGGCCGATCCGCTGATGTTGTTGGTAACCTTGCCATTTTCCATGTTGATATTGAAGGTATAACCAGATTTTCCACGATCGCCCGCAGATTCAAAATCAGTTATGTTTAGTTTAAATTGTTGATCTTCATTCAGGCTTTTTTTCAAATGCAGACGGATAACGGGCATGTACCTTTTCCAGGTAGTTAAATACTTTCTTTCTTCCATGATATGCTTAATCTATATAAAAAATAAAGCCCCTGTAGGTGTTCTTTTACCCGGGCTTTGAAGGATCTTAAGAGCAGGGGATCAATACCTCCAGATCTTATATTTATTTGTGTGATTTGATGTTTTGAAACCGCAGTAATGAGGGACAGCTACTCCCGGAATAATATTACCGCATAACAATTCAAAGCTACCTAAATAAAAGTGTACTAAGGCAATTTATATTTCTATATTAATTACACCTGTAATGTATTGTTAATCAATCATTCAGGAATACTAACCCTATGCTGTAGTAATAATGCAGCGGCAATCATCCCTGGTTTTTAGTCGTGTTTTGTAAATGCTGATGCTTGGTATTGGAAACTTGCAGCCAATTACAGTTACAGACAAAGAAAAATAAGTGTGATGGTTTAGGAAGCTTTTACCTATATTGGGGCATGAGATTGTAAAGCAAAGGAATTAATCGCCCCGGTGTTTTACTTAAGAAGATCTCAACCAATCATTATGTTTAATATCCAGGCAATTACAACTTACGCAGTTGTAGCTAAAAAGCTATTCTATGATGATTTCTGTATTGATGATCTTCGCATTTTTATGTGTACTGATTATACCCTTACGCGGTCCTTCCAAAAACAATAACATCAAACGCAAAAAGCCCAGGGACTTCTCCAAATACGCTGTTACCAAAGATGGCTGGCTGGAAATGATGGATGAAAACAAAAAGTAGTAACGATAATTTTATTTTACTGAGTATAAGTATTTTACAACTCTATAATGAGGTGCGGAATATGTCATCATTTCAAATTTAATTTACACTTGCGCAAATTCCCATAAATAAAGACATTTGCCCAGGTATGAATACAAATACGCTATCAGAGATAACATTTCAACCCGCAACATCAACGGAGCATTTTGAACAGATAGTTCGGTTACAAAGTCAAAACCTGTGCAAAACATTAAGCACCGAGCAACAGGAGCAGCAAGGCTTCCTGTTTGCAGAGCATACCGTATCCTTATTGCAATTAATGGCATCGCAGATACCACAGGTCGTAGCATTGCATAAAAACCAAGTAGTAGGCTATAACCTGGCCATGACTGCTACTATGGAAAATGAAGTGCCCACTCTTGCACCCATGTTCAGGGAGTTTCATAAAAACCAATACCGGGGCAAGCCTTTAACTGCTTACAAATTTTTTGTAGGGGGACAGGTTTGTGTTGATAAAGATTTTCGTGGCCTGGGTTTATTAAGCAAACTTTACAACGCCACGGCCAGCCAGGTAGCGGAAGATTATCAACTTTGTATAACAGAAGTAGCTATAAGGAACATCAAATCGTTAAAGATCCACCAAAAAATGGGGTTTGAGATTGTAAGCAGCCACAACGATGGGTTGGAGGACTGGAATGTGGTTGTGTGGGATATCAGAAACCTTTTGTCATTGGCAACGCATTGAAGGATCTGTTATTCGTCATGCTTCTTCGCCCTGTACGGTCTGCTAATAGGTGCTTCACTGCGTTCAGCATGACAAATGCTACTTACACCAACTCCCTTTCCCGCTTCATTACTTCGGCGATTTTTATGCCCTGCTTACGTACCTCCTCATTGCGCACATAGCGTTTATCGGCACCCAGGCTGGGTTTGGTAATGAAATCATAAAACATCCTGGTCCATGATTGGGTTGAATCCAGGTGCTGGTAAAAATCTTGGGTGATCTTATAGTACTTCGGTAAAAGCCGGCCGGGAATGTTCATGATATCGTGATGCTCGTTATGGTAACCCACGTTAAAGCAAACCAGGTTGAGCCAGCCGTAGTAGGAATTAGTTTCCTGTCCCTCCCGGAAAATAAAATGTTCATGAATAAAATGCCCGGCTGCGGGATGAAGACTAAAGCCCCATAAGGTGGAAAGAAACAGGTAAATGATAGCTATCTTCCCTAAAAAAACAAAGATCAATACATCGGTAATTATCAGCGTAATGATATTGGCCCATTCCCAGCGTGTAGGTTTGGTATCAAAACCTCGTACCAAAAACAGGAAAAATATATAAAAAAACAGCCATACAAACTTCCTGATTCCCGATTTGCCTACCATTTTAACCTCCCAATGGCTGGGGAAGTCGTTATCTACATCCTCGATACCTAAATGGGAGTGGTGTTTCATATGGTGGGTTCTGAAAGCGATTGCTCCGGGCACTAAAACAGGGATATTTGCAAAAATTGCCAGGGCTTTGTTCTGTGCCGGGGTTTTCAGCATCAGGTTGTGTGCCATTTCATGCACAGCCATTGCCGACCAATGGTTCATAGTACCGCCAACTACGTATGATAGCAGGATTATTTGCCACCAGTAAGCTCCAAAAGAGGGGAACCAGGCGCTAACACCCCAGGCAAAACTAATTTGCCCGGCTACTATAAAAAATGTAAGCAGAGCCGCCCAGGGATCATAGCCCATTAATTGCTTTACTTCCGGGTGTTTTTTTAATACGGCTATCCGGCGCAGAAAATGAATATCAGGTGTTTGGATACTTTCAAATGGAGTATTTGTTTTCATAATGATGTATTTAGGTTAATGCAAAGTAAAATAAATCTTTAAAAAATATGGACAGTAGTTGTACTTAATTTAACCACGTATTAATACCTGGTTAATATTACCGGCACATTTTAACCCGGCGCTTGCCAAAACTTTTTATGTGTGGTAAGCCGATAAATACTTATCCGGGCAATTTCCCGTTTTAACTGGCAGCAAAGGATTTAAGACATCTGCCAACAAATTGTCATTATATTCCTTTTATTTATATATCCGTTAAACCAGTTTAGGCTGAATAGCGATTATTTTTTTATGTTTACTAAAAAATTAAACTTAACTATGAAAGTTTCAAAAACGCAGTTATTTCCTTTACTTATTGCATTAGCGGCCATTACTTTTCCTGCTTGTAAGGCCAAAAAATTAGTGGAAAAACCGGCCCCGGTAGAAACCGAAAAAATGTATGCGCCAACTCCAAAGCCGACACCGCCGCCTGCACCGGCCCCTGCGCAAACACCGCCGCCGCCACCTGCAAAACCAAACTATAATTTCAGCAATATCCAGTTTGAATTTAACTCTGCTGTATTAAAAACCGGTTCATACCAGGCCCTGGATCAGGCTGTGGTTGAAATGAAAAAAGATGCTACTGTAAAGTTTGTATTAAACGGTAATTCATCTGCCGAAGGTACCGACCAGCGTAATATGGAACTATCTGTTGAAAGGGCCAATTCGGTAAAAACTTACCTTGTAAACAGTGGTATCAGCGCCGATAATTTAACCGTTAAAGGTTATGGCGAGAGCAAACCTGTTGCCGATAACACAACCGAAGAAGGAAGAGTTTTAAACCGCAGGGTCGAGATCAAGTTAAATCAATAGCTAAAAATCAGCTTTATAAATTATTAATGCCCCGGTAGGATTCCTCACCGGGGCATTATAGTTTATAGTGGGCAACCATTGTGCTTTAAAGTTCGTAATGTTTAAAACGTGTTTAGAAGGTGTATGGAAATAAATGAATAAATAGCCCCTCTAAATCTCCCCTGGTAGGGAGACTTTGGAAGAGCTTTTAAGCCCTCCTTTCCGGAGCGGGGCTGCAGCTTCCAGGCACGTTAACAACAATACTTTATCAAACGTTTTGAAGCATATTTTTAAAGGAATTTTAACCCTGCTTAACAAACAGGAAAAAAACAGGTTGTACAGGCTCATCCTGTTCGATGTGCTTATCAGCATACTTGATATTTTATTTTTAGGATTACTGCTAATCGTTATCAGCTTCTACACCTCGGGCAAGCCCATTAGCCACCATTGGCTTCCCAACACCTGGTTCAACCAGGATTCGGTACTGCTTATTGGCGTGTTCCTGACATTCTATTGTTTAAAAAACTGGCTCGGTTACCTTATTATGCGCTTTCAGCATCACTTTTTTTATGGGGTGGCTTCGCGCTTATCCCAAAGAAATATTTTACATTACCTTAAAGACGATTATATAAAATTTATAAACGTTGATTCATCGGTACATATCCGGCAGATCAGTCAGCAACCTATCGAGTTCAGTCATTATATACTAAACAACGTTCAGCAGATCATATCGCAAAGCATTCTCATTTTTTTTTCCGTTGGCGCAATATTAATTTACCAGCCTATATTGTTTTTATTATTGTTGATGTTGCTGGTACCACCGGTAATTATCCTGGCTTACTTCATCCGGCGAAAATCAAAACAGGTACGGGTGCATACCAAAATAACAAGTGAAAAGAGCATACAGTATTTACAGGAATCGTTATCGGGCTTTGTGGAAAGCAATATTTATAATACAAGCGATTTCCTGGCCGCGAGGTATAACAATTACCAACAACAATTAAATAATAACATTGCCACACAGCAAACCCTGCAGGCTTTGCCATCAAGACTGGTTGAAGTGTTTGCCATATTTGGTTTTTTTATTTTGGTGTTCGTTAATAAGTTTTCGGCCCATGGCCCTGTGATAAGTATGCTTACTATCGGTGTGTTTATGGCCGCAGCCTATAAGATCATTCCGGGTATTATCAAGATCCTGAACAGCAGCGGCCAAATAAAAACCTATGAGTTTACTCTAAATGATCTGCTTGCAGTGAAAGAATCAAAGATACCTGCAAAAAACGATTTGCTTAATATTGATGAACCCATCAGCGCTATCCGTTTTAATAATGTCCGTTTTAGCTATAAAGAACAAACCGTATTAAACGGGATTAGCTTTGAAGTTTGCACAGGCGATTTTGCGGGATTTTCGGCAGCATCCGGCAGCGGCAAAACCACGCTTATAAACCTTGTCCTTGGTTTTTTAACTCCCGAATCCGGTTACATCGATATAAACGGCAGGCCTGCTGATACCATAAAAAGACAGCATTACTGGACAAAGATCGTCTATGTAAAACAACAAACTTTTTTTATTCATGATACCATCCTTAAAAACATTACCCTTAACGATAAACAGCACAACCGCGAAAAACTGGCTGAGGTAATAACTTTTTGCGGACTTGAGCCACTATTATCGGGCTATGCTGAAGGGATAAATAAGATAATCAGGGAAAATGGTAAAAACCTAAGTGGTGGCCAAAGGCAGCGTATAGCGCTGGCAAGGGCGTTATATCATAATTTTGATGTACTGATACTGGACGAGCCCTTTGGCGAAATGGATCAGCAAGCCGAAAACGCTATACTTGACCAATTAAAGCTACTAACTGCCCAGGGCAAGATCATATTATTTATTACGCACAATGTTGCAAGTTTAACTTACTGCAACAAAATAATTCCCCTTGTAAATGAATAAGTTAAAAGCATTAGTGATATTAACTCCGGGCTTCCCGGCAGATAGTAACGATACTACCTGTGTACCACCCATGCAAATTTTTGTAAAAGCTTTAAAACAAAATAACCCGCAGCTACATGTTATCGTAGTCACTTTTCAATACCCTTATACCACTTCGCGATATAACTGGTATGGAGTTGATGTTATACCGCATGGAGGTAAGGGCCGGGGGCAGTTATTCAGGCTAATTACCTGGAGGCGTGTATGGAAAACCCTAAAAAAACTGCATAACACTTATCAGCTTACTGGGCTGCTGAGTTTTTGGATAGGAGAATGCGCCTATATTGGCGACCACTTTGCAAAAAAGTACAGCTTGCCGCATTACATATGGCTGCTTGGCCAGGACGCTAAAGCTGGTAACGAGTACGTGCACCGGATAAAACCCACAAAGGAATCATTAATAGCCATATCAGATTTTTTGGCAAATGAGTTCAGGATAAATTATGGCATATTGCCTGCACATACCATTCCTACAGGTATTGAAACTGCGCTTTTTAATACGATCCCTGTCGAAAGGGATATTGATATCATGGGCGCGGGTTCCCTTATCCCGCTTAAACAATATCATTTGTTTATTAAAGTAGTTAAAAACTTAATTGCTCAATTCCCCCATATAAAAGCGGTTATTTGTGGTAAAGGGCCCCAAATGGAGAATCTAAAGAAGCAGATAAGCAGGCTAAAACTGGAAAATAATATTCGCTTAATGGGAGAACTGCAACACCCGGAAGTACTTGCCATGATGCAGCGCTCAAAGGTATTTTTGCACACATCATCCTATGAAGGTTATAGCACTGTTTTAAGTGAGGCCTTATATGCGGGATGCCACGTAGTGAGCCTGGTTAACGGCATGAATGCCCGGCCACCTCAACACCATGTGCCCGATAATGCAGAACACTTACCGGAAATAATTAAAGATCTGCTTAAAAATAAAAACCTGGCCCATGAACCGGTTTTGGTTTATCCTCTTAAAACAGTTACAGCGAGGGTGGCCGCTTTATTTGGCCATTAAGGTTTTACAAATATTAACCAGGTCATCGGCTATGTTTTTTGCAGTAAGATTTTGGTTAAAGTGCCTTATAATGGCATTAGAAAGTTTTTCGCGGTTTGTGCCTGCAATAATTCCCAATAACCGGGCAAGGTCGCCGGCAGCACCGGGAGCGTACAGAAAACCATATTTACCATTTCCTGTCATCCTTTTAAAGGATGGCATATTGGTAATAACCGGGGTACAGCCGCACGCAAGAGCCTCTAACAAGGCATAGCTGGTGGAGTCTTTATGACTACCGGATACATAACAATCGGCTGCGCTATACCAGTACGGCAATTCGGTATTAGGTACTTTGCCAATCAATTTCACCGCTTTTGATAAAGCCTGGTTTGAGTTAAGTTTTTGCTTTACCTCGTTCAGCAGATCCTCTGTAGAGTATATCATATAAAGTCTTGCCGCAGGATTTAAATGCAGGTGCTGTTCAAAACCGTTTAAAACAGTAAGCGGGTCTTTGTGTTCGGTTAATCTGCCAACCCATAAAAAGTTGCATTCGCCGTTCATTCCTGTGCGTCCTTTGCTTAGCTGCTTATCCATTCGCGTAAAACTGGTTGATGCCTCTAACAGTTCAAATATACTTGCACCCGGTTTTATGATGTTTGCATTTTGCCACGGCACAGCATCCCCGGCGGCTGTAAAAACAAAGCCGTTTGCTAAACTGCATGCTATTTTCTGGAATAAACCCTTTATTCCGCCAAACGGTAATTCGCTATGGTGCTGAATCAATATTTTAAAACCTGTACCGCAAAACAGCCTTAAAAACATTACCTGCAACGGAAACATGAAGCCCTGTACAAGTACTATATCAGGCTTAAGTTTTTTGATAAATAAATGTGTTTTAACAGAAACCGACCAGAACCGGTTTTTCCCCTTAAAAAAATAATAAGGAATGTCGTCCATCACTACATGCTGCTCAAAAGATGCATGCTTAACAAACGTAACATCGATGCGGTTTTTAAGATAAGCGGCAAAAGCCATGGCAGGGGCGTGGTTTTCCCTAACCTGTTGCGGCCTGGTATAATTTAGGTGTGAATGATAAGTAAGGTCGATCAGTTTTATCAATTTTATAGTATTTGATGATGTATAAATGTTACCGGGAACATAGCGCCGGATAAATAAGATTGAATGGATAAAATAAGGCTACCTATATCTCCTTCCACGTATTTGTAAGCATCGCCCAGTTTAATCAGGCTAAACGGCTTCCCTTTAAGCTCAACGGCCAATGCAGGTAATAGTCCCTGGTCAAACAAACGGATGTTTCCTTTATGTATCACCAGTTGGATATCGGCTGCCTGTGCAGCGAAAAAGGCATCGTATTTACCTGTTTGGCCATTTGCTTTTGCAATTACAAGATCGGCATATTTGCCTGTCATAATTTCACCGCTATTTGTTTTCCAAACGCTTGCTGCTGTTTTATTCAGGGCTTGATACAATTCCTCATTCTTAAGCATCCCTGTATTCTGCGCCGTATGAATATGATCCCAGATGTTCCAGCCGCTGGTAAGGGTCGAATCGGTACCAAAAAGAACGTTTGTAAAAGGTTTCAGCTTCTGTATAGGTGCTGTCCTGTCCAGCAGGAAATAGTTCGACACAGGGCACCACACAATGGCTTTAAAATACGGGGCTTGTTCCCTGGTCATGGCCACCGCGTGGATGCCGATAAGGTCGCGGGCCAGTTTATTCCAGCTGATAAGGCTGTCAATTTCTTTTTCGGCCTGCTCATCGGTTCCCTCGCCGGTATGAATCACTACCGGCAGCTTCCTGTTAAATGGATTATTCAGCTTTATTTTCCAGTGTTTTTCAAAGGCCGCCGAATGTAGGTCGTGTGTATCTTCAATTATATCGATCAGCGCATGCGCAACAAATAATTGTTCGCCATGATTTACTACCGTAGTAACCCCACAAAGCAGGTTTTTGTAGATGCCCCACAGTGTACGCAGACGTTGCGGAATAGCAAGTACTGCATTTATTTCGTACTTAAACTCTTTATGAATGTAAGTTCCCCATTCGGTGTAGTTATTATAAAAGCGATTACCTAACTGCGGGAAAAGGTTAAAATCAAGATGATCATGCGAGTTGATAAGGCCAGGGAAGATGATGGAATCTTCAAAATACAGCTGCAGGCTATCATCAATAATATCATCGGGACCAACGCCGGTTATTTTGCTCCCATTGATACCAATGTTTACCACCTTTCCGCTATCGGCCAACCTCACATTATGCAGTATCATCTATGTTAAACTATTAATTCACACAATTTGGTATAGGTTTCAAGCTTTGTGCATGCTGCTTTTAGCTTTATTTAAATTCCTTTTTAAATGAATACCATAAATAATCGGGAAACCCTTGTATTTTTCATACACATGCATGGCTTTCGCATTTTCATAGAACGATTTCATGGAGTCGTCAATTTTTATTTCCTGCTGGCTTACCAGGTGAAAATTGTTTTTTAACAGCACATCTTTTATAGTAAAAATAGGGTGTATGTAGTTGCGCACCACTATCAGGGTATTATTGTGCTTAAAAGTACGTTTGCCGCCAACCGCCAACGTGTGCGGGTGAAAATCGGTAATAATAATTTCACTATCAGGTTTTAGTATTCTGCACCACGCCTGCAAAGCTTCTTCAATATCTTCAATATGCGCCACTGTAAGTGTTGAAACAATGATGTCAAAAGAAGCATTCTGGGTGTCTGCAAAAGTATTATCCTTAACCCGGCGAACATGTGCTAACGGATATTTATCCTTTAATTTCCCAAGCATACCGCCCGATACATCAAAGCCCGTAAGGCCGGCCGGTTGTTTAGCTAAAATTGCAGGCCATTGCCTGCCGGTGCCGCAACCTATATCAGCCACTTGTTTGCCTTTAATATTTACATTTTCAATAAGGCTTTCAAATAGCCTTTTATCGAGCTGAAGCATTAAGTTTCCGGGCTGCATATCATAATCAGATGACCACAGGTCATAAGCTTCCACTGCACTTTTTTCAGTAATGGCAGGGGAGCCTACCTTGCTTTTAATATAATTTTTGAAAGTAACCAGCATCTGTACGGGTTTATAACAATAACGGGCAAAAAAGCTATATGGTTGCCCGTCATTTTTATTATATGCAGGCAACCCCTGCGAGATATGCAGCGTAATGTATAAAGAATAGTTTTATAGTTGATCTGGGTTAGGAGCGATGGGTGTAAAAGCCCATCGCGTTTATTTAATTAATAATAGATGTATGAATAAGATATTACTCTACAATCCTAAAAGCGCTGTTGCCAAGCACCGCATCCCTAATTCTATTTTAAATATCGCAGCCTCTGTTGAGGGCAGGTACGACTGGGTGATAGTTGACGGTAATCGCGAGGCAGATCCATTCCAAAAGATCGAAAGCTATTTAAAAACCGGCGAGTTTGGCTATGTTGGTTTTACAGTTATGCCAGGCCCGCAACTGCGGGAAGCCATTCCTTTATCAAAAAAAATAAAAGAAAAATACCCTTATACCATCATGATATGGGGAGGATACTTCCCCTCGAGTCAGCCAAATGCGGTTTTAAGCTCTGGGTTTGTCGATTTTATTGTCAACGGCCCCGGGGATCACGCCTTCCCGCAATTGATAGATGCCCTTGAAAATCATGAGCCCTATGGGTTTATTAAAAACCTGATCTATAAAGCTGATAGCAAAATCACCAAAACAATTAAGGAAGACCTGTTAGACCAGGATGCTTTACCGCCATTGCCTTATGATAAACTTAATACTTTTTATCCTATAGACAAATACCTGGGTAAAACTTATTTAGGCGAGCATACCATGGCTTACCACTCCAGCATAGGCTGCCCGTTTACCTGTTCTTTTTGCGCTGTGGTGCCCATTTATGAAGCCCGCTGGAAAGCAAAATCGGCAAAAGCTGTTTATAAGGATATTAAGTACATTAAAGACAGGTGGGGTGCAGATGCCATAGAGTTTCATGATAATAACTTCTTTGTGTCAGAAAAAAGAACCGTTGAGTTTGCAAAACTGATAGAACCCGAAAACATGACATGGTGGGGAATGGCCCGTATTGATACCATGGATAAGTTCAGTGATGCCTCGTTGGCGCAGATCCGTAAAGCCGGCTGCAAGATTATTTTTTTTGGCGCAGAGAGCGGCAACAACGACATTTTGGAGCAGCTGGATAAAGGCGGCACGCAAACCGGCGAACAGATCATTCATTTTGCCGAACGATTAAAGAAGTTTGATATCATCCCCGAATATTCATTTGTTTTGGGAACACCGGCTCCGACAGCAGAAAAGGTGCAGGCACAGATAGATTTCGAAATAGATTTTATAAAAAAGGTTAAGGCTGTAAATCCACATACCGAGATTGTATTATATACCTACACGCCCGTACCTACCGAAGGTTCTGAACTATACAGACAGGTTCAGGAGCAGGGTTTTAAATATCCACAGGCTCTGGAAGATTGGATGAGCCCGGCCTGGGAAAACTTCGATATGCGCAAAAACCCGCTCACCCCATGGTTAAAACCCCAAATGGTAGATAAGATAAGAAATTTTGAAACCGTATTGAATGGCGTATACCCAACGGTTACCGATATAAGGCTTAGTAATTTGAAAAGAAAGCTGATGACGTTTATTTCGGGTTTACGGTATAAGGCCGGCCTCTACAAGTACCCTTACGAAATAAAATTGCTGCAAAGATTCTGGAAATACAGGCAGCCCGAAATACAGGGATTTTAATTAACTCACAAAACCATTGAAGACCAACAGAAATAATATAGCCCCCAATTTAACCCAAACTGCCGGTGAGGCATTTGAGGAAATGTACGTTGCTGTGCGCGATAAGGAAGGAAGATTATACAGCGATAAACAGGTAGCCCGTTTGCCCGATATTGATGCAGGGCATAAGTATTACAAAGAATGGAAAATAAGAAAGCGTTCTTCGGAGCAACTTATCAATCACCTTAAAAAAGAGCAAAGGTCACTTAACATCCTCGAAGTAGGCTGTGGTAATGGCTGGCTTTCGTCAAAGCTTGCCAATATCCCGAATGCCAGTATAACCGGGCTTGATCCTAACCGGATAGAAATTGAACAGGCACAGCGCGTATTTATAAAGCCCAACCTGAAATTTATCCACGGTTCATTTGATAGAAATACATTTAACGGTTCTGTAAAATTTGATGTGATCATATTTGCGGCTTCAATACAATATTTCCCCTCATTAAAAGATGTAATTGCTGATGCTTTTGCACTAATGAGCAAGGCCGGAAGAGTGCATATAACCGATACTCACTTTTACCATGCACAGGAATTGGAAACTGCACAGGCAAGAACCCTGGAGTATTACAACTCCCTGGGTTTCCCGGAAATGGCAGCTAAATATTTTCATCTTCCCTTAAAAAACATCATGCATTTTAAGCACAGAACTATGTTTGATCCAACCACCTTTTGGAACAGGCTGACCAGGAAAGGTGTTTTTTACTGGATTAAATTAAAACCCTAAAAAAATGACAGTGCAAACCATATTACATACTTTTAAGCGCTACCGTACCCTGCAAACACACAGGATATCGGCGCTGCCTATTGTAATATTAATGCCCCATAGCGCCTGTAATTGCCGTTGTGTAATGTGCGATATCTGGAAAGACAATAAAAACCTAAAGCAGCTTACAGTTGACGATATCAGCAGTTTATTAGCGGCCCTTAAATCATTGGGCACCAAACAGGTGCTCATGTCGGGCGGGGAAGCTTTGCTGAACAGCAACTTCTTTGTATTGTGCAGGATTTTAAAAGACGCCGGGATCAGCGTAGTATTGCTTACTACCGGCTTATCAATAAAAAACAACGCCGATGATATTTTAAAATACGTTAGCGAGGTAATTGTATCCATTGATGGCGATGAAGCGTTGCACGATGCCATCAGGAACATTCCCAATGCCTTTAAAAAGCTTAAGGAAGGGGTGGAGCATATCAAAAAACTAAACCCTTCCTACCGCATTACCGGGCGTACGGTTATTCACCGCCTTAATTACCGCAACTGGCCGGCTATCATAACCGAAGCCACAAAGATGGGACTAAACCAGGTAAGCTTTTTACCTGCCGATGTTAGCAGTCATGCTTTCAACCGCCAGCAAGCCTGGGCTGAGCCAAAGCAGCACGAGATCCTGTTATCAGAAAAAGAACTGCCCGAACTTTGCGAAGTCATCAACTCTTTATTTACCGAATTTGATAAAGAATTTCAAAACGGTTTTATTGCCGAAAGCAAGGAGAAAATCCAGGACATATATCATTACTACGCGGCCTTTTATGGCTTAAATGAATTCCCGTTTAAAAAATGCAACGCACCCTGGGTATCTACCGTTGTGGAAGCGGATGGTACGGTAAGGCCCTGTTTTTTTTTAGAATCAATGGGTAATATCAGGGATACCTCATTAATCAACATATTGAATAGCCCGGAGGCTATCGGGTTTCGCAGGTCATTAAATACGTCAACGCATCCTACCTGTGTAAAATGCGTTTGCTCGCTTAACCTGTCGCCATTAACTCATCTGTCTTAAATTTATGGAACAGCTAAATAAAATATTATTCACACATTCCTATTTTTTACGGTTTGATCCCAAGCAATGGGCCATGGGGCAACCATATGCGCCTTTGGGAACTTTGTATGCTGCTTCAAATATGCGTGCCAACGGTTATGAAGTTTCGTTTTTTGATAACATGTTCTCGCACTCGGCAGAAGAGGTTATACCTGCTATTGAACAAACCCGGCCCGGCTTTTTTGTAATTTATGATGACGGGTTCAATTACCTCACCAAAATGTGCCTTACCAATATGCGCGAGGCTGCTTTTAAAATGTGTAAACTGGCCAAAGAGCATGGTTGCACCGTGATAGTTTCCAGCTCAGATTCAACCGACCGGTATAAAGAATATTTAAATGAAGGCGCTGATTTTGTGATTATCGGAGAAGCCGAACAAACCCTGCTTGAGCTTGCAAGCGCTATTAAAAACGGCGCTGAAGATGTTTCGCAAATACAAGGGCTTGCTTATTTAAAGGATGGTGTGCCGTTCAAAACCGTAGCGCGCCCTGTATTAAAAGATCTGGATACATTGCCTTTACCAGCTTGGGATTTAATTGATATCAGCCCTTACCGAGAAAGCTGGACGAAACATGTCGGCTATTTTTCCATGAACGTTGGTACCACACGCGGCTGTCCGTTCAAATGCAACTGGTGTGCCAAGCCTATTTATGGTAACCGGTACAATTCCCGCAGTCCCGAAAATGTAATTGCGGAGCTCAAGCTTTTGAAAAGGATGTTCAACATGGATCATATCTGGTTTTGCGACGATATCTTTGGATTGAAGCCCGGTTGGGTAAAACAGTTTGCCAAACTGGTTGAGCAGGAAGGCCTGCAGCTGAAATACAAGATCCAATCCCGCGCCGACCTGCTATTGGTTGATGAAGAGGTAAGCGCAATGGCTTCATCGGGTTGCGATAATGTGTGGATAGGTGCCGAAAGTGGTTCGCAAAAGGTATTGGACAATATGGATAAGGGAACTACCATTGAGCAGATTTCCACCGCAACGCTGTTAATGAAAAAGCATGGTATAAAACCTTCATTCTTTATCCAATTCGGCTATCCCGGCGAAACCAAAGAGGATATCGCTCTTACTATCAGCATGATCAATGAACTGTTACCGCATGAAATAGGTATATCTGTATCATACCCGCTACCAGGTACATTATTCTATGAAAAAGTTAAGGCCGGTATGCAGCAAAAAACCAACTGGACAGATTCTGACGAGATGGCATTGATGTTTAGCAACACTTTTAGTCCGGCTTATTATAAGCAACTGCACAAATATGTACACCAGAATTACCATTTGCACCTGGCTAAATATAACCTGGTTAAACTGCTGAAAAACCCGTTGAACTCCAATATAAAACGCCTCAGAAAGGCGGCATCATTTATATACCACGTACCGGCTACATTGATAGCAGGTTTTAAATTAACTAAATTAGAAAAAGCGGTATGAGTGAGATTAGCCTGATAAACAATGAGACTAATGCTTCTGATGCGTTCGGCAGGCAATCGGGTGTATTTGATGAAATTTACTCAAACAATACCATCATTAATTATAAAAGGAAAAGGGTAAGGGAGCATGTAATGCCATATTTAAAACCCGGCAGCAGGATACTGGAACTTAACAGCGGCACCGGCGAAGATGCTCTATTTTTTGCCCAACAAGGGCATTATGTTCATGCTACTGATGTATCAACGGGGATGCAAAATGTGCTTAAGCAAAAATCTGCACCTTACCGCGATCGTATCAGCTTTGAAACCTGCTCATTTACCCAGCTTAATCTATTAAAGCAAAAAGGGCCGTATGACCATATTTTCTCAAACTTCGGCGGTTTAAATTGTACGGGGGAACTGGATAAGGTTTTATTATMATTTGATGCACTTTTAAAACCCGGAGGAAAAGTAACACTGGTTATCATTTCGCCATTTTGCTTATGGGAAACATTACTTGTTTTTAAGGGAAAGTTTAAAACCGCGTTCAGGCGTTTATTTAGCAGCAAAGGCAGGCTGGCTCACGTAGAAGGCGCTTACTTTAAATGTTTTTATTATAATAAATCATTTATTATCAACAAATTATATAATTCATTTAAAGTTTTAGGAGTGGAGGGTTTATGCACCATAGTACCTCCGTCATACATAGAGGGCTTTGCCGAAAAGCATCCTAAAATCTATAAATTCCTGATGAATAAGGAAGACAAACTAAAAAGCACATGGCCCTGGAAGCATATGGGCGATTACTTTATCATCTCGCTGGAAAAGAAATAGGCACGCTCCGTGATTTTTTTACCGAAGGCGCCTGCTTTATCAATTAGCCACACTATGCTGATTTTCTTCCAATAATTGCGCAACTTTAGTTTCAAAGCGACTTATTAATTTAAACTGGAAGTTTTCAGGATCGGGTTTGGCAAAATGTTTACCTGTTGCCATAGCCAACAGGGTGCCATGGCTGTTCAGTCTTTTTTGTTGTGTTTTAAGGTTCCACCTGCCCGCAGTAATGTTCATTAATTTATCATCCAATCTATCACCCAGTTTATTGTTTAGTAAAAATTCAATTAAACTTTTTAAAATGGTTATTTTTAATGATTTAGCCGTCGACATCCGCATAATATGATTAGGCAGATATTTGCGTGTCCAGGCATTTGCAACAAAAAAATCGGCAAAGGTGGTATCACCCTGTATTGGTAT